>JASHSD010000004.1 GCA_030036985.1 Bryobacteraceae bacterium | reverse complement strand
GGGCGAGGCGGGGAAAAATCCGATCGGTCTCGTCGATGGAACGAGATTGGGACAGGTTGTTCTCGAAGAGAGGTTTTCGTTTTAACCCGCATTTCTCACATGCTCGAGCCAAAAGCACCGGCACGAGTGCCGGTGCGGCAGACGCGAGCGTCTGCGCCACGACTCCGTTCGACAGGCTGTCTTCACCACCGCGGCGCAACCACTCATGTCTGCCGCGTCTGGACTCCTCCCGACGCTTGGTCTGTGAGAAATAAAATATAGGTTAAATCAGGGAGGGGCAGCCGAACGGGCATGAGGACTGTGCCGCTCCAGGCCAGGCGGATTGCCTGCCAATCGCCGCAGATTCACAATCTGCCCCACATGGGTTCGGGGATGGCGGCGCCGTCGGCGCGCGGGTCGGATGCCGCGTAGTTCGTCATCGTTTGCGAATCATGCAGGATGGCCTGGCCACGGCCCATTTCCTGCGTGTATTCGCGGTGAATAGCGATCTCGTGTCCTCGCTCGGAGAGTTGTTGTAAGGTTTGCGCGGGCACGCGGCATTCGATCGAGATATCGCACCCGCCCGCGGTCATCTTGGTGAAACGCGGGGCTTCGAGCGCCGCCTGCAGGTTCATGCCATAGTCCACCATGTTCGAGACGAATTGGGCGTGGGCGAGCGGCTGGTTGGGTCCGCCCATGATGCCGAAGCCGATGTGTTGGCAGCCGCGTTCCATCAAGGCGGGAATGATGGTGTGGAATGGGCGCTTGCCTCCGGCGAGAACGTTCGGATGGGCGGGATCGAGGGTGAATCCGGCGCCGCGGCTGTGCAGCAGGAAGCCCATGCCCTCGACCGTAATGCCGGAGCCGAACTCGGCGGAGATGCTTTGAATCCAGCTGGCGATGTTGCCATGGCGATCGACGACCGTCAGGTATGTGGTGTCGCTGCCGACAGGCTGTCCGGGGGACACGTCGCAGTTGGCTTTGGCCGGGTCGATTCGGGCCGCTTGTCTGCTCGCGTAGGCTTTCGACAGGAGTTGATCGAGGGGTGGATCGCACGTTCGCGGATCGGCGTTGTAGCGGCGCAGATCGGCGTAGGCGAGCTTCATGGCTTCGATGCGTTTGTGGATTTCATCCGCGCTGAGAGGGCCGTGGGGCGAGACAGGCAGCGTCTCCATGATGTTCAGCATTTCGAGCGCGGCCATGCCCTGGCTGTTGGGCGGCAGCTCGTAAATGCGCCATCCGCGATACTCAATTGAGATCGGGTGGACCCATTCGGAGCGGACGGAGGCGAGGTCCTCGGCGGTCATGGCGCCGCCGAGAGCGCTCGATGTTTTCAGAATCGCTCGGGCGATTTCGCCTTTGTAGAACGCGTCGGGGCCCTGTTGGGCGAGCAGACGAAAGGCGCGCGCCATGTCGGGATTGCGAAAGATTTCGCCTTCGCGCGGGGGCCGTTGGTGCGGCAGGAAGACGCGCAGGGATTCCGGATTGGCGTGGAGTCGGGCGAGATGGGGCTGTTCGTTCCAGGTTTCGGCGACGCCTTCCGCGACGGGAAATCCATCTTCGGCGTATGCGACGGCGTCATCGAACAGGTCTTTCCATGGCAGATTGCCGAAGCGCTGATGCATCCTGGCCCAGCCTTCGACGGCGCTTGGAACTGTGACGCTGTGGATGCCTTCCTGCGGCATCGTGGCGATGCCGCGCTGGGCCAGGAACGCGGGCGACAGCGCGTCGGGAGCTGGGCCTGAGGCGTTCAGGCCACTCAGTTCGCCGGTTGCCGCATCACGGTAAAGGACGAAAAGATCGCCGCCGATGCCGTTTTTCATGGGCTCGGTGACGGCGAGGACGGCGTTGGCGGCGATAGCCGCGTCGACGGCAGATCCGCCGCGGGCGAGGATTTGTGCTCCCGACTGCGAGGCCAAGGCTTGGCTGGTGGCCACGATTCCCTGCCGCGCGATGACCATGGAGCGGCCGTAATCGCGCCCCGCGCCTTGGAATTCACGAGACATTACGAGAGGGTAGCAGAACAACAATTCGGGCCGCCGATGAACGCCGATAACAACTACTCGACGGCGATCATTTGGCCCGGCGCTTTACCGGTTCGAACGTGGTAGATCTCTTTGTCCTTCATGCTGTCGATCTCGGAAACCGAGTTCGCGGCTGTATTTGAGACGAACACGTGGCTGCCGTCGGTGTTGAAGGCAATGGCATCGGCCCCGGCGCCGGTCGGGATGGTGGCGATGCGTTTGAGATCCGGCAGCGAAAACACCGTCACGGAGTCGCCGGCCGTTGCCCAGAGACGTTGGTGGTTGGGCGAGACCGCGAGCATGTTCACGCCGGGCAGAGCGATTTTGCCGGTCAGCTTGCGCGTGGCGTAGTTGACGATGTCGAATCCGCTCGCGCCTTCCATGCGGACGAACAGCCGGTGGATGACCAGACGCCGATCGGAATCGATGGCGATCGAGGCAGGAGTTCCGGTCAGCGGGATTTGAAATTCCACTGCGCTGGTTCGGATGTTGATCACATCGATGCCGCCGCGGTAGCCGACCAGCATCCTGGTGTCGTCCGGAGTTACCGCGATCGCAGCGGGAACGCCGGTGGTTTCGATGGTTCTTACCGTGGTGAGCGAGGCGGTATCCATCACGTCGATGTTGCGCCTGTTGGCGACGCATACGTAAAGATAGCGGCCTTCCGGCGTGATCGCAATGTTGCCCGGTGCGCCGCTGAGCGGCACGCTGCGGATCATGCGGGCGGTCTTAAGATCGACGACATCCAGATCATTCGAGGCTCCGGTCACATAGAGCCTGCGGGGGTCGGGAGAGATGGGCGAGATGGCGAGGCTGTGTGGAAATGCGGATACGGTTATCGGCTGGATGGGGGCGCCGGCATCGATCACGGTGAGTTTGTTATCGCCGGTATCGGCCACGTAGACTCGGGCCGCGAACATCATTGCGAGTATGAGGTATTGCATATCAGGCGATCTGGCGGCGCATCGGGCCTGAGATGAGTCACAGGAAGCCGGAGTGCGGCGATCAGACAAAAACGGGTTCGGAACACGCGTTCAAAAGCATATACTAATGCCTATGATTGGGAAAATATTTCTGAGGAACACGCGCAAAACGGGTCGCGTTCGCGCCGCAGGAATAACGAGTTCCTCCGCTCGATTGCGGCGTGGGACAGCGCCCTTTGCGCTTCCTCGCGGTCGCGGCTCAGAAAAGTTTCTCGGTTCGGCGTCGTTGTTAATTGCTTTGGTGCTGGCAGCAGCTTCCGGGTTCGCCCAACAGCCGGGGCACGAGATTGCTTTCGATTCGGTTTCGAATCTGCTCAAGCTTCCCCCCGATCTGTACCTTGGCGAAGCGGCCGGCGTGGCCGTCAACTCGAAGGGGCACATCTTTGTGTTCTCGCGCGGCAACACCACCGGTCCGGCTTACGCCGCGGCTGCCGCGCAGTTGCTTGAGTTCGGTCCGGACGGCAGGTACATCCGCGAGATCGGCAGGAACCTGTATGCATGGTCGTTCGCGCATGCGGTGCGAACCGATAAGGAGGACAACATCTGGGTGGTCGATAAGGGATCGGACATGATCATCAAGTTCAATCCCGAAGGCCGCGTGCTGATGGTGTTCGGGCGGAAGAAGGAAGCTTCGGACGAAGGTACCGGGCCGTGGAATCATCCGCAGCCGCCGCGGCCGCCGATTGACGGTGAGTTCCGCCAGCCGACCGACGTGACTTGGGATACGCAGGGCAATATCTTCATCAGCGACGGCTATAACAATTCGCGCGTGGCGAAGTTCGATAAGGACGGCCATTGGGTGAAGTCGTTCGGCACGCCGGGCAGTATGCCGGGACAGTTCAATACGCCGCACAGCATCGCGGCGGATGCGAAGGGAAATATCTATGTGGCCGACCGGGGCAATCGGCGAATTCAGGTCTTCGATCCGGATGGAAACTACGAGCGGGAGATCAGGATCAATGTGCCGGTGCCCGCTGATGCGCGGACGTGGATGGGTCCCAAACCGCCGCAGGGCGAAGGACTGAACGGGACGATGCAGAGCGGGTCGCCGTGGGCAATCTGCATTACGCCGGGACCGACGCAGTATTTGTACTCGGCCGACGCGTTTCCCGGACGCGTTTACAAGATGACGCTGGACGGCAAGGTGCTGGGTTGGCTGGGCAGCACCGGCAGACAGCCGAAGGAGTTCGGCTGGATTCATGAGATGGCCTGTCCGGCGGAGAACACGATCCTTGTCGCGGAGATTCTGAACTGGCGGGTGCAGAAGCTGATTCTGCATCCGGAGAAGGCCGCGCCGCAGACTTCGGCGGCGCAGCGCCGTTGAGAGGCCGAGTTAACATAACGACGTTTTGTCCGAGTGCGCTGACGAACTGAAATCATGGCCACGCTGATTGACGCCATTAACGTCCGTCGAAGGACCCTGTTTGAGTATGACGGCACGCCGTTCGTGTGTCTTGAAGCGGAGGTAAATACCCCAAGCGCACGCGGCGCCCAGACGCTGGTGCGGCTGAAGATCCGCAACCTGCTTACCAGCGCGGTCTTCGAGAAAACATTCAAAGCCGGCGAAAAGTTCAAAGAGCCGGATCTGCAGAAGGCGCCGGCTTCTTATTTGTACACGGACGGCGAGGGCTCGCATTTCCTCGATCAGGACAGTTTCGAGACGCTGACGCTCAGCCCGGAGCTTGTCTCCAATGCGCTGGATTTTCTCCTGGAAGGCGCTGTGGTTGATCTGATGAAATTCAACGGGAATCCGATCGGGCTGGAACTGCCGCAGCACGTCGAGCTGACGGTTAAGCATACGGAGCCGGGGTTGAAAGGCGATTCGTCGAGCGGAACGGTGACGAAGCCGGCGACACTGGAGACGGGACTCAAGATTCGGGTGCCGCTGTTCATCAAAGAGGGTGAGAAGGTCAAGGTATCAACCGAGAATCGTGAATTCTCCGGCCGGGCTTAGACTTGCCGTTGAAAGTGGCGGCTCTCTGGTAACCCGCTTTACGACGCCCTCAACTCGTTATTCTTTGAGGGGGGCAACGATCTCATAGGGCCGCATCATTTCGTTGTCCTCATGTTCAAGGATGTGACAGTGCCAGACATAGCGACCCGTGTAGCCCTCGAACTTCACGATGATGCGAGTGCTGGCTCCTGGGGTCGCCCTCACTGTATCCTTCCAGCCCGCTTCATTCGCATCCGGCTGCATGGCTTCCCCGGTGTAAACAAGCTTTTTGTCGTAAATCCGCGCGTCAACGTTGATCGGGCGGCGGTCCAGAATCCGGAATCGAACCAGGTGCAGGTGGATCGGATGAGCATCGTCCGTCAGATTCAGCAGTTCCCAGATCTCGGTCGTGCCCAGAACCGGCTTTTCCGAAACAGGATCGTGCCAGTGCTTTCCATCGAGCAGATGGACGAGGGGATCGCCCAGCACATTGTCTACCTCCTCAAGCGTGAGTTGCCGGGTCCGGATCGCATCCGACGCCGCGATAGGCGGAATCGCGCGAAGGGTTGGCGGCAGCGTACTCATGTCCGCGACGCTGCCGGACCCCACGCGGAATTGCATGAGCGGGACGAGAAGATTGTTCAGCAGGACGCGCCCGCCGCGATGTTCCGCGAAATCAACGATGACGTCCGCGCGCTCGCCAGGGGCGATGGTGAGGCGGGGTACGATCACCGGCTCCGGCAGCAGCCCCTGGTCCGTTCCAATCTGCTGAAACGGCGAGCCGTTGCCGAGCGACAGAAAATAGAAGCGCGAATTGGAAGCGTTCAAAAACGAAATCGGTATTTGCGGGGCTGCACATCAAGATAAGGCAGCAGCTTTCCATTAATGAGCGTCGCGTTTCCGCTGTACTCCGGTATCCAGGGCGCGTCCGGAAACTGGCTGACGGGATAGTAGATTTGCCCGTCGGTCCCTATCATACGATCCATGATTACCAGCGGGATTTCAAACTCGCCCATCGGGAGATTCAGTGCGTCTTCATAGGAATCGCGGATGACGTACAAACCCGCCATGCCGGCACAGATGTTCAGCCGGTTGATGCCCATAGCATGGTCGTGATACCACAGCAGCGCGGCGTCCTGCCGGTTCGGATAGTGGTATGTAACCGACTTCCCCGGCGGATACCAGGCCTCGGGCCAGCCGTCGCTCTCCGGCGGCACTCGCGCGCCGTGAACGTGCACGACAATGCGCGACTCGGGAAGGCCTTTGCCGGCGCCCATAATATTGTGGTCAATGGGTAGAAAATGCTTCGCGGGCAGCTGGTTCGGCCATTCGATCAGAATTTCCTTGCCGCTGCGGGTTTCAATGGTGGGCCCGGGCACGCTGTTTCCAAAACCCCAGAAACGCGTAGGCGGCACATCCCGGTGAACCTTCGAGAAGAACTCCTGAACAGGAATCCGGTAAAGCGGAACCTGTGTCTCCCGCGAAGAATTGAGTCGCTTGCCGACCGGCTTGGCCACTTCGGGGAGGGGAAGGGGATCCACGTAAGGGATCATGCGTCCGGGATCGATCAGCGGCGGTGCGGGCTTCATCGGCGGCAGGTGCACCATCTGCGCCGTCCCAAAACGAGCGGCGGTGGCCGCGAGACCGCCGCGGGCTATGAATTTGCGTCGTGTAATTTTGGATAACTCCGGTTTCAGGGGACTGTCACGGAAGGCCGGCGAAGGGTGTTTTTCCTCCGAGTCCATGAGGATAACTGCGCTTGTCCCCTGGGGTGAGACAACCAGTTAAGAGACTGGGTACCGTTCGATGTAAATCATCCCCACGGGACGGCAATCGATTTAAGCTGATGATGCCGGTTGAGCGGAAACGGGCAACGCGGGCGGGCGGG
>JASHSD010000108.1 GCA_030036985.1 Bryobacteraceae bacterium | reverse complement strand
CGCGCTCCTTGCAGGCGCGTTCAAGCTCCGCGAGCGCTTCCTTGTTTTTTCGCACCGCCATGTAGCCAAGCGCCAGTTGCGAGTGACGCACGTAGCCGGTCGCGGCTTTCTCCAGGAGAAGGTCGAGCATGTCCCGCGCGATCCGTGGGTATCCCATAGCGGCGGCGAAGACGGGAGCGAGTCCGGGCCAGATAGTCCCAATAAGACGGTTGCCCTCCAGGAACTTCGCCAGATCGAGCCCCGGCTCCGCATTCTCGGCGGGAGCGTCGCGGAAGTAAACTCCGTCCTCCGACAGCTTGGCGCAGTTGACGATGCCGCGCATCAACCAGTCTTTGCCCAGCAGCGTGAACCGGCTGAACTCGGGGCAGCCGTGCCGGGTCACGTAAAAAAACGTTTCCGAGACGGCCTCCGCGAAAGTATTCCCGGACATTTCCCACATGCGCAGGCGCATCATCCGGAGCGGCTCGCGC
Source organism: Bryobacteraceae bacterium (assembly GCA_030036985.1). Lineage (GTDB taxonomy): Bacteria > Acidobacteriota > Terriglobia > Bryobacterales > Bryobacteraceae > BOG-234. The sequence continues at coordinate 3,297 of JASHSD010000108.1, read as the reverse complement.
GCCGCCGGGTATCGCTCCAGAAACTCCCACTGTTGCGTGGACGGCGAACCCTGGCCGTCAACGGCGGTCGCCATCAGGAAGGCGGCGTACCAGGGATCGATCAGCAGCTCATCGGCGGCCAGTTCCCCGGCGGCCTTGAACGACGCCTCCGCGCCGGTCCAGTTCCACCGGCAACACTCGACGGCGCCCAGCATAATGTGGGCCGCCGCAAGGCCCGCGTCGATCTTAAGCGCGGCGCGCGCCTCGGTTGCCGCTTCGGCTACGAGCTTGGCGGGCGCGATATCGTGAGTGCAGAATGCCTTGAGCAGCGCGATTTCAGCGAGGCCCGCATGCGAAGGAGCGTGGAGCGGGTGCCGCATCAGCGCCGACCTGAACGCCGACTCGGCGTCGCCGAGACTGGCGGAAACCGGAAAGTCGTTAGCGATCAGGTAACGCCCTTCGCGGTAGAAGCACATCGCGGGCATGTAAGGCGCGTAGGCGAAGCCGGGTTTGTAGGCGCTGCCCGCCGGCAGTTTCACCTTCTTGTCCTTCGCCGGTTCCGGCAATGAAACGACGATGAGATCGAAACGCCCTTCGTTGCGGTAGTATTCCTTAAGCCTGGCGCGCAGATGTTTGGCGCTCACCCGCACATCGCTTGAATCGTCCGGCTTGTATTTGTTCGGAAAGAGTTTGTAGCCGATGACGTTTTCGTCCGTCTCCTGACCTTTAAGCGCCCGGCCCACCATTAGCGCGAGCAAGCTGGCTTGCGTGGGGGCCGCTTTGAACCGTGGCGCGGCAAGCATGGACGCAAGCTGTCGTTCGACTTCCTGCGGGCGTGGTATCGCGTTCTCGGAGGGCATGGCGCGCGAAAGCCCATTTTCCCGCGAAACGCCATAGGGCGTTAACGGCGATTAACTCTACAAAGCGTGAGAGCCGCCCTAACGTGAAGCCATGAGACACGCAATCGCCTTCGCACTCGCATTCGTCCTGTTCGCCCCCGTGGCGGCCAGGGCGCAAACGCCAACCCCCGAACCGCCGCCGGTAATCCCCCGCAATCCCGTGAAGCTCCCCAGCCTAGACGACGATCCGCGCTTCAAAGCGCTTCCGCCGGATGAACAGGGGTGGGTGAGGAACATGATGCAGCGGCTTCAGAAGGCAATCGCGGATAAGGACATGCCCGCCATCGACCAACTCAAGCGCGAAGCCGAGCAGCATCAGCAGGCATTGGCCGCGGCCGCGGCGTCCGGAGCGTCGAAGCCCCCTGCCCCCGCTGTCGTTCCGATTACGCCGCTACCGCCCTGCCCTTTCGAGCCACCGAAGAAACCCGGCGTTCTGGACAAGCTAAAGGCGCACGCCAAGCGCACCTTGCAGAAACAGGCTGCGAAAGCCGACGCCCAGGTAGCCAGGCAAACCGGCGGTAATGTTGACGCCGGCGCGCAGGACGCGACCGCGACGGCGCTGAGTCAGGCGAACCAGCCAAAGGGATGCGCGCCGGTTCCGATTTCCATCCCGAGGCCGTAACCCGATAGCCGAACGGCGCGCGTGTTCTTTTGCCCGCGCGCCCCGTGTTTCCAATTGATCCGCCAGAGGTGACTTGTGAACAACCCAATGAGAAACATGACGACGAAGCAACGCAACTTCTATATTTTCTGCGGCGCGATTTTAGTGGGATGGTTTGTCATCCGGTACATGGGCAACGCGGCGCAGCAGGCGGCGTACTACCGCCAGCAGGCAATCCTCGCGGCCCAGCGCGCAAAGGCGCAGGCCGCCGCCCGCCCTTCCGTTCCCCCGGCTCCGCCGCCGCGCCCCGTCCTGCCCTGGCTTACGACGGTGACGAACCTTTCCGGCTTCTGGAAAGGACAAAACCTTGTCGTAAATCAGGGCTTCTGCACGCTTAACCTGGAGATGCGCGAGACGGACACTCCCGCCAACTACATCGGCTATTCGACTCTCTCCTGCAGGACGCCTTCCTCGCTGTGGGGCCTTAAGGGCGGACAGCAGCTCCCGCCGGCGATGCGCGAGCAGATGCTGCCGACGGCCATCGTGATGACGGGCACGCCGGTAAACGGCGCGATCCGCTTCCAAGTCAACAGGACCGTCGTCTCGCCCGCTTCCGGCTGCGAAACCACTTCTTACACCGTGACGCCATTCGGCACGAACCGGGTTGCGGTGCAGTGGCTGGACGGGCTTTGCCTCGGCGGCCAAATCCTCATGAACAGGATCGGCAGATGAGGCCGCGCCATGCGCAAACAACAAATCGGCGACGCCACGCTCTACCTGGCCGACGCCTTCGACATCATGCCGACGCTGGGGCAGGTCGATAGCATCATTACCGACCCGCCTTATGACGCCAAGACCCATGCGAACGCACGCAGCCTGAAGGCACGCCAGCTTGTCTCCGCCATAGACTTCGACTGTTTCACCGAAGAACAGTTCATTGAGTTTTGCGCTAATGCCGTGGCGCTCGCCAGGCGCTGGGTCGTGATGTCCTGCGCATGGCAGCATGTCGCGGGACTTGAGAAAGCCGGTGTTCCCCTGGTCCGCTTCGGGATATGGCACAAGCCCAACGGCGCTCCGCAATTTACCGGCGACCGCCCCGGCACCGGCTGGGAAGCCATCGCGATCCTGCACCGCCAGGGCCGCAAGCATTGGAATGGCGGAGGCCATCACGCAGTATGGGTGTGCAATATCGAGCAAGGCGAGCATCCCACGCAGAAGCCCTTAAAGCTCCTCTTGGATTGGATTGCGAAGTTCACTGACGAGGGAGAAACCGTGCTCGATCCATTTATGGGATCGGGCACTACCGGCGTTGCCTGCTTGAAATTGGGCCGCAAATTCATCGGCATCGAGAAACGCGAGGACTATTTCGATATCGCCCGCTGGCGCATCGACGATGCCCAAGGCAGGGCAATCTCCTTGTCTCCGCCTACACCCAGGAGCCGCTGATATGACCCGGCCCTTGCGTGCTCACGATTTCCCCCCGCCCGTGTTCCCAGGGGACGGCCCCCCGCTCCTGACCGTCGCCGAAGCCGCGCGGGAGCTGCGCTGTTCCAAGACGCATCTGCATAACGTCATCCACGGCCGAGTGCCGGGCCTGCCTCCTCTCCCCGTCCTGCGTATCGGCCGGCGCGTGCTCATCCGCCATGAAGGGCTGAGGGCTTGGATGTTGTCTGTGGAAGAAAACATCGCGCTTCACCGCTGAAATCCTTGCTATGATCCGATCAACTGAGTTGATCGCTGCGAACGCACGAAAGGAACATGTGCGGCGAAAGCGATATCAAAACGGCAGTTTGCAAGTCGTATCGACACACGGCAAGC
>JASHSD010000107.1 GCA_030036985.1 Bryobacteraceae bacterium | reverse complement strand
CGGACACCGGAACCCTTCCGGCCACCGCATTCGCACCAGATAATCCCGGCACTCGGCTTCCCGCGAGAATCGGGCTTCAAACTCCGTGATCGTCTGCGGATAATCCTCCATGAACGAAAACACTACATCTTGGGGTCGGCTGAGTCAAGTGGATACCCAGTAAATACTTTTCTGCAAAACGAACCCATCCATCTCATTGAAAACAATGAAATCACCTTTCCCAAACATACGCCGAAAACCGCCGCACCTCGCGGAATCCGACGCGCTCATACAGCCGCACCGCCTCGGCGTTCGCCGCCGTGACCGTCAGGCTGATCCGCCTGGCCCCGTTCGCCCACAGCACCCCCACCGCCTGGCGCAGCAGTTCATACCCAAGCCCCCTGGCGCGCGCGGCAGGAGTCACGCACAGTTGCGTGATATGCCCGGTTTCGTTGCCCACGAAGCTGGTCAGCACGATCCCCGCAACCACCCCGCTCCTCAGATCGAACGCCACAAAAGACGCTGGCCGGAAGAACGTCCCGCAGCCGGGAAACTGCACGATGTTGTAAATGAACCGCCGCGCCCCGGCCTGCGTCTGGTACTGATCGTTGATCCGGCTGTCGATATGCCCGTTGTAGGCGAGCGCAATAACCCCCGCCGCGGATTCGTGGTGATGGTCGGCCCACGGCTCAATGTAATAGCGTCCGGCGGCCCGCCCAGCCGGCAGGGGCGCCCCCGAATCCCCCCGAAGCGACATCAGCAGCCGCTCCCGCACATCCACCCCTCGGTCCTGCCGCAGCGCCTGGTCCATCGCCGGGCTGGAAAGCAGCAACTGGCTTTCGACCCGCCGGACGCCCGACCGGATCAGGTCGTCCAGCACCGTCCGGAACAGCCGCGCCTCAGCCGCGCCGGTGCGCCAGAGCGGCCGCACATAGACATCGCCGACCAGGCCCTTCTGCTCCTCCACGATGGAATATCCGTAACCCACCACTTCTCCGCGGCTTAAAAGCGCAAATCCGGCCAGTGAGCGCATGTCGGTGAACTGCCGGATTAGATCGGCGGATTTGCCGAAATCCCAGTCCAGTTCCCGCTGCCATTCCACCGTCTCTTCGAGCAGCAGCGGGTCGAGCTCCCGCCCGACGAGCGTCCGCAACGCTACGATCTCGGTGTCGTCCCTGGCGCGCTCGGTGGACTGTCTCAACGCTCCCATGGCTCAAAGTATATCACTTGACAATATCGGACTCATATTTCATAATTGGATTGAGCTAAATGCCGGACGCGGGTCTCGGCTGCAAAGCTGAAAGTTTTCAGGGAGGTCTGTGAACAGACATGGGTAAGATTATCGGCATCGACCTCGGCACAACGAACTCCGTTGTCGCCGTGATGGAGGGTGGACAGCCCACCGTTATAGCAAATCAGGAGGGCGCAAGGACAACGCCCTCGGTGGTGGCGTTCACCAAATCCGGCGAACGGCTGGTCGGCCAGGTGGCCAAGCGCCAAGCGATCACGAACCCCGAGAACACGATTTTCTCGATCAAGCGGTTCATGGGCCGGCGCATGGACGAGGTCTCCGAAGAGCAGAAGATGGTCCCGTACAAGGTCGTGCGGGGCGAAAACGGCGACGCGCGCGTCGAAATCCAGGGCAAGAAATATTCTCCGCCCGAGATCTCGGCCATGATCCTCACCAAGCTGAAGGAAGCCGCCGAGGCGTATATGGGCCAGAAAGTGACGGAGGCCGTCATCACGGTTCCCGCATACTTTAACGACGCCCAGCGCCAGGCCACGAAGGACGCGGGCAAGATCGCCGGGCTCGACGTCAAGCGCATCATCAACGAGCCGACTGCCGCCGCGCTGGCCTACGGGCTCGACAAGAAGAAGAACGAAACCATCGCCGTATACGACTTCGGCGGCGGCACCTTCGATATTTCGATCCTCGAAGTCGGCGACGGCGTGGTCGAGGTGAAATCGACCAACGGCGACACGCACCTGGGCGGCGACAACATCGACCAGCGCGTCATGGACTGGATCATTTCCGAATTCAAAAAGGAGCAGGGCATCGATCTGTCGAAGGATCAGATGGCGCTGCAGCGTCTCAAGGAAGCGGCGGAAAAGGCCAAGATGGACCTTTCGACGCTCCTCGAAACCGACATCAGCCTGCCGTTCATCACGGCGGACGCGAGCGGTCCCAAGCACCTCGCGCTGAAGCTGACCCGTTCGCGCTTCGAGCAGATGTGCGAAGACATCTTCCAGCGCTCCGTCGGCCCCCGCAAGCAGGCGATCTCCGACGCCGGCGTCAATCCGAGCAAGATCGACGAAGTGGTGCTGGTGGGCGGTTCGACCAGAATTCCGCGCATCCAGGCCATCGTGAAAGAGCTTTTTAATAAGGAACCGAACAAGACCGTCAACCCCGACGAAGTGGTCGCGGTGGGCGCGGCGGTGCAGGGCGGCGTTCTGGGCGGAGAAGTCAAAGACGTGCTGCTGCTCGACGTGACTCCGCTTTCGCTCGGCATCGAGACGCTGGGCGGCGTGTTCACCAAGCTCATCGACCGCAACACTACCA
>JASHSD010000106.1 GCA_030036985.1 Bryobacteraceae bacterium | reverse complement strand
GGAGACGGAGCTTACGACTTATCGGCATTGGGATCATTCGGGATGGTTTGGGCTGTTTTCGGGCCTTCGATGTTCGGGTATTGTTCGTGCTCCGTGTGGATGAGAAACGCCGACCGGCAGCTTGGGAAATTTTCGTGAAAGACGGTGGACGGGACGGAATCGTACAGCCGACGGCAGCCCTGATGACACCTGAACTTCCAAAGGAATGGATGCGGCATTTCACGCGTCGGCTCGTAACTGTTCACGAGGCAATAATTTGTACAGGATTTTCTGCGTCCTCACCCACCAGTCGTCTCAAACGGTCGCGTACAATCAAATGAGGCGGCGTCCGAAGCCAAGTATGTCGGCAAACCTCGATCGTGCCGCGTCTCGAAATACTGCCGGAGTCGCAAATGCGGTTGCGGCCGGAACTCGACGCTGTTCCATCGGACTTTGTCCTTTATGGCGGAACCGCGCTGGCGACTGAAAAATACGTGCCGCCTGAAGAGTTCCGACGGGCGCTCGAGAACGCGCCCGCCGGCCTTTTCACGGAAGAGGCTTGGCGGAACTGGCGTATGCATTTCGGAATGAAGATGCAGCCTCTGCCACGGCGCCGGTTCCCGGATGGCTCGATGGGACCCGAACCCGGTCGGTTCTTCGGTCGCCAACGCTGTTGCTGAGAAGTGGGTGCCCCCGTTTCCCCTTTTGCCGCAAAGTCGTACGGCTCTCGGCCACATATGAAACGTGAATCGCGAGCGTTACCGCATGATGCGTAGCGGCTGATCTTGTCCTACCGGGGAGGCGCCGGGGACGAAGTCAGGCGGCACGGGTCGCGGCCCGCCCGATACCAGCGGCCCTGTGGCGATCCGGAATCTTCCCGCTCAAAAAAACGCGCGGAATGTGTTGTTTGTAACGAAACGATTTCGCTTGTATCGCCATATATGTGTGACCGCGCCTCCGCGAGATGGTGCTCACGGACGCGGCACCTTGGGGACGCAACCAATGTTACGCACAACGCTTTTGCGGGCGCTGGCGCCCGTCGGGCTGCTGCTGGCCTTTACGGGTGCGGGCAGGGCCCAGACGACGGGTCCGCGTCCCCTCATCACTCAGGCGATCGACGATAACGGGCTGGTTACGCTTGTGGGCAATACGCGGCCCGAAGCCAACCGCCGGAACGATTTGGGGCCTGTCGAAGACGATCTGCGGCTGGACATGTATCTCCAGCTAAAGCGTTCGCCCGAGCAGGAACTCGCTGCTCAAAAACTTGTCGAATCGCTGACCGATAAGACCTCGGCGAACTTCCACAAATGGATTACGGCCGCGCAGTTTGGAGAGCGGTTTGGCGCGGCATCCGCGGATATTGCAGTGGTTTCCGGCTGGCTGGAAGCGCACGGCTTCACCGTCAACGGTGTTTCCGCGAACGGGATGGTGATTGACTTCTCCGGAACGGCGGGCCAGGTGCGCGAAGCGCTGCACACGGAAATTCACAATCTCGACGTGGCGGGCAGGCGCTATTTCGCCAATATGACCGATCCGAGGATTCCCGCCGCTTTGCTGCCGGTCGTGACCGGCGTCGTCTCGCTCAGCAATATTATGCCGCCTCCGATGTACGTGCCACGAGCGCAATACACGGTGAGCACGACCGACTATCCCCTCGTCCCAGGCGATCTGGCCACGATTTATAACCTGAATCCGGCGTTCGCCGGCGGATATACCGGTCAGGGAGAGACCATCGTCGTGGCGGAGGACACGGATCTTTACAACGGAACAGCCGACTGGAGCACGTTTCGCGAAACGTTCGGTCTTGCAGCGCAATACCCGGGGGGTTCGGTGACACAGGTCCACCCGGCCCCCAAGACAGGCGGTACGGCCTGCACGGATCCGGGAGTCAATGGCGACGACGCCGAGGCTGCCATCGACGTCGAATGGGCCAGCGCGGCCGCTCCCAACGCCGCCATCGTTATGGCATCCTGCGCCGGGACCACTAATTTCGGCGGATTCATCGCGCTACAGAACCTGTTGAGCAACGGTGGACCGCTGCCCGCCGTTGTCAGCATCAGTTATGGGGCGCCGGAGACGGAACTCGGAGCCGCGGAAAACAGTTACATCAACACGCTCTACCAGACGGCCGCCGCCGCGGGCGTCTCGGTGTTTGTTTCGTCCGGCGACAACGCGGCGGCCGTGGCCGATCGCGGGGCGACCGCCGCGGTAGAGGGAGTCACGGTCAGCGGCTTCGCATCCACGGTCTACAATGTCGCCGTCGGCGGCACGGATTTCGGCGACTATGCCGCCGGAACCGTCACCTCGTTCTGGAATGGCGCCAACGGCGTTTACTATAATTCCGCCAAATCGTACGTTCCCGAAATTCCATGGAACGATTCCTGCGGGGGCGCGGTAGCCGCCGCCTATTACGGATTTGGCTCCAGCTACGGCACTACGGCGCTTTGCAACGCGTACCCTTACTTCGCCGAGGTCGTCGGCGGCAGCGGCGGGCCCAGCGGGTGCGCCACGGGAACCCAGAGCGTTGTCTTTGCGGTCAGCGGGACGTGCGCCGGATACGCGAAGCCTTCGTGGCAATCGATCTTTGGCAATCCGAACGACGGCGTTCGCGATATCCCGGATGTCGCGCTGTTCGCCTCGAATGGCTTTTGGGGCCACTACTACGTGGTGTGCCTGTCCGATGGAGGAAGCTGCACAGGCGCGCCTTCAACATGGGCCGGATTCGGCGGCACGTCGGTGTCCGCGCCGATCATGGCCGGGATTCAAACCCTCATCAATCAGGCGCTCGGGAATACGAATGTCGGCAACCCCAATCCCGTCTACTACGAGATCGGCCAGAGCGAATACAATACGGCGGGAGGCAGAACAGCCTGCAATTCCACCATAGGTCCCGCCTCCACGTGCGGCTTTAACGACATCACCCAAGGCGACATTGTCGTTCCGTGCGCGGGCGTTGTAAATTGCTACACGGTCGGGCAGGAGTTGGGCCTGCTGTCGACCTCGGATATGTCGTTTGCGCCCGCTTACGCGGCTGCGCCGGGGTGGGATTTTGCGACAGGCATTGGCAGCGTCAGTGCCTTCAACCTTTTGAATGCCTTTGTCGACTCAGTTGCGCCTTCCATGACTCCGGCGGCGCCGGTGCTGACATCGCCGACCAATGGGTCCGCGGGGGTAACGCCCAGCACCGCGCTGACTTGGAACGCTTCCGCTGGGGCCACCTCGTACGACGTATATCTCGGTACGGCTTCCACTCCCCAATTGGTGGCGAATACGGTGGACCTGAACTACACGCCTGCCGGGCTGACCCCCGGGAGCACCTACTATTGGGCCGTCGGCGCCAGAAACAGCCTGGGCGTGAATGTCTCCGCGGCATGGTCTTTCACCACGAACTGCGTGTCGGCGCTGAGTCCATCGGGAGCGGCGTCCCCCGCAGCCGGCGGCTCGGCGGCGATCCCGGTAACTGGCGCCAAGGGCTGCGGGTGGACTGCGGTGAGCAATGCGGCATGGATCACAATCACCTCCGGCGCATCCGGCACCGGCAACGGGACCGTTGCGTACACTGTTGCGGCCGATTCCGGCGACCTGCGTGTGGGCACGATCACGATCACGGGCCAGACCTTCACGGTGACGCAGGGAGGGGTTTACCCGCTGATCTCGACGCTGGCAGGAGGAGCCACGCCGACTACACCAACGCCGGGGACGTCGGTCTCGATCCCGGTTTCCTATGGTATTGCGGCCGACGCAGCCGGTAACACCTATTTCGCCAGTCCGATTCTGAATGCGGTTTTCAGGACGGACCCCGCGGGCGTTGTGACCTTCTTCGCGGGAACCTCCGAATCCGGATATTCGGGCGACGGCGGACCGGCCCTGAGCGCTCAGTTGAACAACCCCAACGGGGTGGCTGTGGACACGACCGGAAACGTTTATATAGCGGACAGCGGCAACCTGCGGATTCGGAAGGTGAACAGCGGGGGAGTGATCACGACCGTGGCCGGCAACGGGCAATGTTGTTACGGCGGCGACGGCGGCGCCGCGATCAGCGCGCAGATGAACTACGTGTCGGCCGTGACGGTGGATGCCTCGGGTAATTTGTATTTCGCGGATGTCTACAACCAGCGCGTCCGCGAGGTGAATTCGGCCGGCATAATCACCACCGTAGCGGGCAATGGCACAGCCGGCTACTCGGGGGATGGCGGCGCGGCTACCAGCGCGGAGCTTCAGTACCCCTACGGGCTAACCGTTGACGGGACCGGCAACTTGTACATTTCGGACACCGACAATCAGCGCGTCCGCAAGGTATCGACCAGCGGGATCATCACCACGGTGGCGGGCAACGGGAATTGCTGTTACAGCGGCGATGGAGGCCAGGCCACCAGCGCACAGCTGGCTTATCCCGACGGCGTGATCGTGGATGCCGGCGGCAATTTGTATATAGCGGACACCTCAGACAAGCGAATCCGCAAGGTGAATCCGGCGGGAACCATCACGACTGTCGCGGGGGATGGCAGTTACGGCTTCTCCGGCGACGGCGGTGCCGCGACCAGCGCCGAACTTAGCAGCCCCGAGGGCATGGCAGAGGATGCTTCCGGCAACCTGTACATCACGGACACTGGCAATCAGCGTATCCGAAAAGTGAGCGCGTCAGGCACGATCACAACCGCTGTCGGCGGGGCCATCAACGACGGGGGACCGGGCGTGTTCGGTCTCCTGAACCAGCCTGCGGGCGTGGCCAGAGACAGCGCAGGAAACACGTATATCGCCGATAGCGGCAACAATCGCGTGCGCCTGGTGGCGGTTGATGAAGCGATCACCACTGTCGCGGGGACGGGAGCGGCCGGATCTTCCGGCGACGGCGGCACGGCCGCCGACGCGCAGCTGAATTCTCCGCAGGGCGTGGCGGTGGACTCCTCCGGCAATGTGTACATCGCGGACACCAACAGCCTACGCGTACGGAAGGTGGACAAGTCGGGGACGATCACCACTGTGGCGGGTGACGGGAACTGCTGTTTCGGCGGCGACGGCGGCTTGGCCACGAGCGCGCAATTGCTCTATCCTGCCGGCGTGGCCGCGGACGCCTCGGGCAATTTGTTTATCGCGGACACCGACAACAACCGAGTCCGCAAGGTCAGCGCGGCCGGAGTCATCACCACGGTGGCGGGCGACGGCACGTACGGCTATTCGGGCGACGGCGGCGCGGCAACCGGCGCGGAACTGGGCTACCCCTCTGGTGTGGCGGTGGACTCGGCCGGCAACTTGTACATCGCCGACACCAACAACAACCGCATCCGGGAGGTGTCGAGCGGCGGGATCATCACCACTGTGGCGGGTAACGGGACTTGTTGCTACGGCGGCGATGGCGGCCCTGCCACCAGCGCGGAACTGTCCTATCCGAGAGGTGTCGCGGTGGACGCAGCCGGCGATTTGTTCATCGCGGATGGCAACCAACGTGTGCGTGAGGTCGCCGTCGGCGGAACGATTACGACAGTTGCGGGAGGCTCCTACGGTTACTCGGGCGATGGCGGTCCGGCCATCGGGGCGGCTTTCCGGTCCTTATACGGCGTAGCTGTCGATGCCGCGGGCTTCATGGTTGTAGCAGACCAGGGCAACAACGCGGTACGGTTGTTGACGCCGGAAGAGACGCAGCCCGTGCTCACCATCCAAAGCGCGCACGTCGGGAGTTTTACTGCAGGAACGACCGGATCGTACACGGTGACGGTGAATAACGGCGACACGGCAGGCCCCGCCACCGGAGGGGTCACAATGACGGAAACGCTGCCGTCGGCTTTGACGGCGGCGGGCATGTCGGGTTCCGGTTGGAGCTGCAGTGGGAACACCTGTTCGCGGAGCGACCCGCTCGCGGGCGGGTCGAGTTATCCGCCGATCACGGTAATGGTAAACGTGGGCGCCGCTGCCCAGTCCCAGGCGACGAACGTTGTTACCGTAGCGGCTGGTGGCGTGGTGAGCGCCGCCGCCGAGGATCTCACGGTGGTGCAGTCTCCGCAGACGCTGACTGTCACAAAGACCCACACCGGGAACTTCACCCAGGGGCAAGTTGGCGCGACATACACAGTGACGGTTTCCAACACGGCCGCGACGGGCGCGACCAGCGGAACCATCAGTGTGACCGACACGTTGCCCCCCGGATTGACGCTGGTATCGATGGCGGGAACCGGCTGGGCGTGCTCTTCCAATTCCTGTTCGCGGAGTGACGCGCTGGCCGCCGGATTGAGCTACCCGATCATCACCGTCACCGTCAATGTGGCTACCGGTGCGATCTCGCCTCAGGTGAATTCCGTGAGTGTCTCGGGAGAGACGTCGGCAGCCGTCAGCGCGACGGATTCGACGGTCATCGAACCCGCCAGACCAATCCACCGAGGGCACCCGTTTCGAATTCCATGAACGGCGTAAGAGTCGCTCGCCGCGTATGGCTGCCCGGCGGTGCCCTTGACAACACGTGTACGTATCGCTCCGGAGCGCTGTGCCCGAAGGGCTGCTCTGAACGAAATCCGATACGAGCGGACGCGGCTACCGTGACCGTCGCCCCCGTTCCCGAACGCGATTGCGAACTTCCGAAACGGCGCCGGCGCAGCGCGATTATGACTGGAAAGGGATACGGAACCTCAATGCCGGGATCGGTGAAGGTTTCCGCCCGGCAGGGTGCGTCGGGGCAGCCATAGCGTTCGGCACGGTCGCAGCCGTCCGGAATCTGCCGCCGTTTTTTTCGACTCGATGAAAGTGATGAGCCTTGGTTCAGCGGGCATATCAGCTGAAGTGAGACCCGGCTATTCTTTGGGCGTGATTTTAATGATATATGCGCTGAAATGCTTGCCCGAATCAACCAGAAACTGATGTGGCATTTTCGCGGGCACGTACAGGGTGTCGCCCGCTTTCATCGGATACGTCGTTCCGCCCTCGATCCTGCCACGGAGTTCGCCTGGTTCGCTGGATTTGGCGTCAGCCAGTCTCCCGCCTACCAGCAAGGCGCCTTCGCCGCTGCGCGCGATAATCATATCGCCCTGGCTCTCGTGCACCTCGCCCTCCGACGGTCCGACACGGTAAAGGATAAACGCCGAGTCCATCCGGCGCTCGGTGGCCAGATGCCGTTCGGGATTCACCTTCGGCGGAAGCGTCTTCTCGGTTTCGTTCAGCTGCGAAGCACTCCAGAATACGGGCATTTTGGGATCGGCGGCGCGCATGGGCAGCAGACATAAGAATGTGGAGAGGAGAAGGACGGGTCTCATGGCTTGTAAGTATACAGTTAATTACTGACTCCCGCATAATATAGCTCAATCGAAGGCGAGCGAAGACTGTTTCCAAAAGGCGGCGATCAGGCGCGGTCTGCGGCGCAGGCGTTTGAGTGTCCTCCGCGCACGATCATTCAGATCCCACATGTCCCTTGGACAGACATTCGGCAGCTGATGATGTTTCCAGTAGCCCCAGAGGTATTCGACCGGATTCAGTTCGGGCGCGTAGGGAGGCAGGTACTCGACCGCGATCTGACCCTGAAGCAGATCGAGAAACTCACCCACCATCCGGCTTCGATGCGCGGGCAAGCGATCCCAGACGATCAACAGTGGCCGTTTCAAATAGTTCAGCAGGTCCGAGAGAAAGAGGATCGTCTCCTCCTTTCCCACAGCTTTATCGAAAACACGGAAGTAAAAATTCCAGATTGTCATTCCCGCAGCCACGGAAATGGTCTTCCAGTTGAAGTGGTACTGCAGCACGGGTGTCTGTCCACGTGGAGCCCATGTGCGGCAGCGATGTGGCCGCTGACTCAGTCCGCTTTCGTCGATGAAGATGATCGTGCGGCCCTCTTTCCGGGCTTTTTTTTAATGGCCGGCCATGTGCGGCGCTTCCACTCGGCAATGGCCTCTTCGTTACGTTCCAGGGCTCGGCCCTTTGGCCGCTGCGGACTCCAGTTCAACTGCCGCAGCAGCTTCCATACATGCCCCGGATGATAGTGAACGCCAAATTCCCGCTCGATGAGATCGGCCACTCGCGGACATGTCCACAGGGGAGTTTCGTAGCCCAGCTTCTCCGGACCTTCCAGCAGCCGCGCAATCAGATGTTTCCGCCGGCGCGTGTCCAGCATCGGCTTGCGTCCGGCCCGCTCCGCCGCTTTCAGCCCCTTCTCACCACTCTGCCGGAGTACCTTGGCCCACCGGCTCACCGTCTGGCTACAGACCTTCACGCGCCGCGCCACCTCGCTCTGATTCCATCCCTCGCGCAGGAGCTTCACGCCCTCCAGACGCCGCCGTTCCAGTTCTTCAAAATCTCGCCTCACGCCACGCGGATTGCCCACAGCTATAAGACCAAGTCCGCCCTC
>JASHSD010000105.1 GCA_030036985.1 Bryobacteraceae bacterium | reverse complement strand
CCGCACCCGGCCTCACTGCCGGTATCGTGTTCCTGCGGTCGAGAGTTTGCTGTCCGCTTCTTTCAGCTTCACCTCGCGGCTACGCCTTGCGGTTCGCTACGGTTACCGTCATCGGTTCCGGTTGGCTCCTTTCATCCAACGAGATTCATCCAACGAGATTCTGCCCATGCCGGGCACACTGGCGCAGACGCTCGTGCGTGCCGCGTCCCGACTCTTCGGGACGCATGCTTCGCCCCAGAATGGTGGCACAGGCTTCCGCCTGTGAGTGCCCGGAAGAGTCCGGGCATGGCAGACTGAAAGTCTGCGCCTCTGTGCCACCATTCTGCTGGTCCCGGAACGTAGAAACTCAAGACGCCGGGCGAAAGCCCGGTCCGCAGGCTGAAAAGCCTGACCCCAAAAAGCAGTTCAGTAACGCCAAGCACCTTACAGCACGCGTATACGCTGTCGACAGGATGTCCCGTTCGGGCGCGCGGCGCGTCCAATCAAGTGGAGGAGAGCGTTATGAAAAACCCCATCACGTCAATCCTGGCGGGCGGAGCGTTCGCGGTGATGCTCGCAATTCCCGCCGCGGCCGCCGGGACTTCGCAATCGAACCAGATTCGGAACCAGTGGTCGCCGGAAACCCTCAACGGCACGGTCAGCATGGTGGAAGCCGGTCAGCACATCATGGTCGTCGATCAGGATCATGTTCCCTTTGACTTTGTGGTGACCCCGCATACCCGCATTCTGTACAACAATCGGCCGGTCACGCTCAGTGACATGCCGCAAGTGCAGAACAAGAGCGTCACTGTCCACTTCGTTCCCGAGGGACGCGGCGATATCGCCCAATCGATCCGCATTAACGGATAGATTGAGCAGGCCTCTCGGGAACACGCCCGCGGCGTCCGCCCGAAAGGACGCCGCGGGGGTTTTGTTTCACCCGGAATGGCGGACAATGAAAGCATGTCCCGCGGCTGGGAAAGCAAAGATGTAGAGTCGCAGATGGAAGAGGCGGCGGCCCGTCGAAACGCCGCGAAAGAACCGCCGCTCAGCCCCGAGCAAGTTCGCCTGAAAGCCGAGCGCGAAAGTCTGGAGCTATCCCGCAAACGCGTACTGGACGATCTTGCGACATCAGCGCACCCGCGCCGCCGCGAACAATTGGAATCCGCGCTTCGTCATCTGGATCAAAAAATAGCCTCACTCTCGCAATGATCCTTGTAGGGCGGGTTGGCAACCTGCGGCGGATTGTCAATCCGCCTGGCCTGTTGCAAAACTGCCCACCTTAAGGACTCGAATCATGTGAGTTTCCGGAAAACCTGAACATAAGTCCGGTCTTCGCGGCCTTATTCGGGAACGTTCCATCAATCCCATCGCAGTGTTTTCACGGGGTCGATGCGCGCCGCCCGGCGCGCGGGCGCCCAAACGGCGGCTGCGGACACGGCAATCACGAGCAGAGTCACTGCGGAAAACGTGATGGGATCGTTCGGAGCGACACCCTGAATCTGAGACGCGAGCAGACGCATCGCCGCGAGGCTTATCGCCGCGCCCAAGGCAATTCCGATGCCGATCAACCCGAAGGCTCGGCTGAACACCTGCCTGACAACCGATTGGGGCTGCGCGCCGATCGCGATACGGATGCCGATTTCGCGCGTCCGCTGCGCTACCGAGTAAGCCATGGCGGCAAACAGCCCGACCGAAGCCAGCACCACCGCCAGAAGCGCAAAGCCTGCCAGCAACGCCGCCGCGGCGCGCTGCGGCGCGAGAGAGCGATTCACCTGATCCTCTCCGGTGTGGATTTCCAGCAGCGGAACGCCCGGCGCGATGCGGTCCCATTCCCGACGAATGGCGGGGATCACGGATTCCGGCCGGCCCCGCGTGCGCACGATCGCAGTTGACCCGGGACTGGAGAATTGCAGCATGTCCAGATACAGGTAAGGCCGCGGCAAATCCCAAACCGAGTGATACTTCGAATCCCCAACCACTCCGACAATCTGTGCCGGAGGTCCCTGCGACAGCTTCACAACGCGCCCCACCACATCGCCGTTGGGATCGAGCAGTCGAGCCAGCGTGTGGTTTACGAGCGCAACGCGAGGAGATTCGGGCTGGTCAATCGGATTGAATTCCCTGCCCCGAAGCACCGGGATTCCCGCAGTGGGGAAGAAGCTCGGGCCGACGTAGCTGAATTGCACAGCCGGCGCGCCCGCGATGGATATGGCCCTCCGCATTGAAGTGAGCATAGAATCGGCGAGCGCCGCGGATTCAATTCCGGGAATGCCGGACAGCCCGCGCACGATTTCCTGTTTGAAGCTTCGCACGCGTTCCGCCGAGGGAATTTGAGACTGCGGAAAATTGTAATTCACCAGCAGCAGATTCCGAGGACGAAACCCGAGATCGATTGACGAGGCCTTCAGGAGCGTCCGCGCGAATAGTCCGCTGCCTACCAGCAGAATGAAACAAAACGCGATCTGCATCACGACCAGGGAGTGGCGCGTCCAGGCGCGGCGAGACGGAGCAGGAGCGCCGGTGGGCTCCTTCAGGGAAGGCCAAACGTCGCCACGCGTCGCCTGAAGCGCCGGGGCGAGGCCGAACACGAGGGCGGCACCAAGGGAGATCGCGGCGGAGAAGGCCAGCGCACGGCTCTCGAGGGACAAATCCAGCGTCAGTCCCAGACCGAAGGCGCCAGGGAGACTCAGCAATATATGGCTGAGAGCCTGTGAGACGATCAGCGCCAGCCCGAAGCCGGGGACAACGAGCAGAACGCTTTCGATCATCAACTGGCCGATCAGGCGGCTGCGTCTGGCGCCAATAGCCAGGCGGACGGCGAACTCGCGGCCACGATCCAGCGCGCGCTGTAGCAAGAGGTTTGAGATGTTGGCGCATCCGAGCAGCAGCACCAGACCCGCGGCCGTCATCAGGACCATCAGCGACAGCCGGACGGTTCCCCGCCAGGACGGCCAGAATTTGGAACGGCTGAGATCGTATACGAACGCGGTCAGATTGCGGTTGGTGGCGGGATCGGACCTGGCGAGTGCGGCCGCGATGGCCTGCAACTCGGCTTCGGCGTGGGCTCGCGAGATGCCGGGCCGCAATCGGCCGGCAACCGGCACAAACTGGACACGGCGATGAAACACATCCGCCGCGCCGAAACCGGGAACGACTAAAGGGACCGCGTGGATGGGGATCCAGATCTGCGGCGGCTCGTCCCAGTTCAGGTTGATGCCGGCATAACGCCTGGGAACAATACCTACGATGCGAAATGGGCGGTCTTCGATGTAGATCGGCTTGCCCACGATTGCGGAATTGGCATGGAATCTCTCGCGCCAGAACTTTTCGCCGATCATGGCAACAGGCGGAGCCCCGGGCTGGTCGTCTTCGACCCCGAGAGTTCGGCCGGACAGAGCCGGCACCTCGATCATGGCGAAATAATTGTCCGTTACGCCTTCTACCGCGAAGACTCCCGTATCCGCGCCGATCGTGATGTTGAGCGGGAGGCGGACATAAGCGGAAAGCTGCAAAAAAGACCGGGAGCGGCTGCGAAAATCTTCATAGTCCGGATAAGAGGTGGACACGAAGAGATTCGTGCTCCGATCGAAACTGTACACCTGCACCAGCTCATCGGCATTCGGCAGAGGGAACGGTCGAAGCAGCGCGTCGTCCGCCGCGCTGAAGATCGCGGTGTTGGCGCCGATGCCGAGCGACAGCGTCAGAATCGCTGCGGCCGCAAATCCTGGGCTCCGCGCCAGCGCGCGAGCGGCGAAGCGCATGTCCTGACGCAAATGGTCCCACCACAGCCATCGCCGGCTCTCATAGAAACGTTCCTGCGCGGCGGTCGCGTTGCCGAACGCCCGGCGCGCGGCAGCCCGGGCTTCCTGAGCGGAGGCTCCCTGCTCGCGCAGAGCGTCCTCCGCGATCTCCAGGTGGGACTGGATTTCCGCTGCAAAATCCGAATCGCGACGACGCCGGCGGAACATGCGTCAGCCCCTCGCCTCTTCCGGCCCGAGCACCCGCGCGATCGCGGCCGCCAGCCTTCGCCAACGACTGGTCTCGTTCACCAGTCGCTTCCGGCCGGTGCCCGTCAGGCTGTAGAAACGCGCTCTGCGGTTGTTCTCCGAGATGCCCCACTCGGCGCGGATCCAACCCTGGTCTTCGAGGCGTTGCAGCGCGGGATAGAGGGCGCCATGCTCCACCAGCAACTCGTCTCCGGAAGTCTCCTGGATGGACCGTGCAATGCCCTGGCCGTGCTGACGGCCAAGCATCAGCGTCCGCAGAATCAGCAGGTCGAGCGTACCCTGCAGAAGGGCCAGCCGCGCTCGCTCCGCTTGGGTAGACATCTTACCCGAGCCTACGCCGGCTCGTTTCCGATGTCAATCGCCGATTTCCCGCCGATCAGCGCAGCAGATCTTCGAGCTGGATTTTCGCGCCAGTTTTATCGTCGCGATATTTCGCAATTACCGGCGTATAGATCGAAATGCCCCAATCGCGGCCAGGCCCGATGCTGACGGCTCTGGATCCGGCAACCACCACCGCGCCTTCAGGCACAATCAGCGGCTGATCGTCGGTCGCCCGATAAATCAGTCCGCGCACCAGATCGTAAAGCGGCGTGGAGCGGTTCAGAATCGTGCCGGTACCGAGCACCGCGTTTTTCTTCACCACCGCGCCTTCGTAAATGCCGCAGTTGCCGCCGACGAGCACGTTATCCTCGATGATCACCGGCAGCGCGCCCACAGGCTCCAGCACGCCGCCGATCTGCGACGCCGCCGAGATATGGCAATTCCGACCGACCTGCGCGCAGCTTCCCACCAGCGCGTGCGAATCGATCATCGTGCCCTCATCCACGTACGCGCCCGTGTTGACATACATCGGCGGCATGCAGACCACGCCTTTACCGATATAGCAGCCGTCGCGGATGCTCGACCCTCCCGGCACAATGCGTACGCCATCCCACGGACCGAACCGCCGCACCGGATAAGTCGACTTATCGATAAAGGGCTGGCGCACCGGATCCACCGACATATCCACCGGCGATCCCATGCGGAAGCCCAGCAGAATGCCTTTCTTCACCCATCCATTGACGCACCATCCGCTCGGCATCGAAGTGTCCGGTTCGGCGGCACGAATTGTTCCCGCGTTCAGCGCCGCCTTGAAGCGCGAGAACAGCGAGAAATGTTCGGCCAAATACTTTTCCGGCGGATTATCGAAAATTCCGGAAATATCGTGCAGCAGCGCCTGCTCCAATCAGTGTGCTCCCGCGGTGGCCAGCAGCCCCGCCGATTCCAGCGCCTGTTCGATCTTCTGTTTGCTTGCGGGCAGAGGTTCGACCAGGGGCAGACGATACACCGGCTCCAGCAATCCCATCACCGCCATGCCCCACTTGACCGGAATCGGATTGGCTTCGACAAAATTAATCTGCATCAGCGGCAGCCATTTGCGCTGCACGCCGCGCGCGCCGACGAAATCGCCGCTGTTGGCGAGACGCGTCAGTTCGGTCATCGCGCCGGGTATCTGATTCGACACGACGGAAACGATCCCGCGCCCGCCCAGCGCGATCACGGGCAGAGTCATGGCGTCGTCGCCCGAAAGCACGATGAAATTCTCCGGCAGCCGCTGAATAATTTCCGCAATCTGCGTGATGTTGCCCGAAGCTTCCTTGATGCCGACGATCCCTTTGATGCCGGCGAGGCGCGCCACTGTGGCCGGTTCGATGTTCACGCCCGTACGGCCCTGCACGCTGTAAAGAACGATCGGAATGTTGACGGCTTCCGCGATCGCTCTGTAGTGCTGATACAGCCCTTCCTGCGTGGCCTTGTTG
>JASHSD010000104.1 GCA_030036985.1 Bryobacteraceae bacterium | reverse complement strand
GCGCCGAGCGCGGCAAGGCCTACGCGCCACTCCCCAAGTGGCGACGCAGAGCCCGGCGGCCTTCCGCCCTGGATCTGGTCACTCTCCTCCGCAAAGAGATGGCGCAGCACCCCCAGTTACTCGCTCCTTTCGGATTCCGAGTCACCGAGGAAGCCATGGTTCAGGCTGCCGCTGCCTGAAAATGTAGAAACTCCAGGCACCGGCACTCGTGCCGGTGCTTTTGCGCTCGAGTCCGCGTCAGGCGTGAAGCAGTTTCGCGATCTGCTCCCGCAGCGTATTCAGTGAAGTGGCCATGCGGTCGGTCTCCACGCCAACGAGGCTGTAAGGATCTTCGATCCGATTATGCGCCGCGCGCAGGTCGGGAAGATCGCGCGGAATCGCAGTGCCCGTTCGCAACGACTTCACGATCGCGCCGAGTGTTTCATCGACTTCGTTCGCGAACTCCACCGCCCCCGGCCCGGCTGGCTCCGGATGCGCCTGATACAGATCCGATTCGAGCGCCATCACCGCGCGCACAAAACTGTGCAGGCTGACAAAAACGGACTTCACCAGATTCGAGCGTACGGGTGAAATCCCCGGCTCGGCGGCAATTCGGTCCGCAAAGCCCTCCGTATTGGCGCGGGCCACGCGGGCTTTCGAACGCGTGCCGTCGAGGTCGGCATCCGTCTTTCCCGTCCGCGCGTCGGCAACCGCGCAGTAGTAGTTTCTATAGGCTTCGATCATGTTCGCCAGCACCGGTCCGATGTGCGCCTGTTCCCACGTCGGCCAGAGCCAATAAGCCGCAAGCGCGATGCCGCCGCCGATCAGCGTGTTGACTGCGCGCGCCGCGATCACCGGATTCGGATCCATACCCGTGGTCGCGATCAGCAGAACTACCAGCGAACTCACCATAATCACGAAAATGCCGTAATTCGCCGGCCCGATCCCGCGCAGCAGGAACGCGAACACGGCGAGCAGGGCGATGTCGCTCCCGACGCCCGTGTGCAGGAAATGGAACAGAGCCGTCGCTACCAGCAGCCCCGCAAGTGTGCCGCCGATCCGCAGTATTCCTCGGCTGAAGGTCGCGGTGAAATCGGGCTTGAGCACGATCGCGATCGTCATCGGCAGCCAATAGGTGCGCTGCAGGTTCAGGCTGAGCCCTACCGCTTCGCCGATTCCAACACAAATCGCGAGCCGGACCGCATGCCGGAAGTAACTCGATTCGAAAGAAAGATTCGCGATGAGCCGCGCGCGCCATCCGGTGAACCGCAGGCGCCACGGCTCACTTGGTTTGGCCGGCGCGGCATCTCCCGAGAGCCGGGACGCGGCGCGAAGCTGTCCCGCCAGGGCGTCGAGCTGATGCTGCGCGTCGCGAATCAGCGCGGCAAGGAACTGCGGCGAGGTTTCCTGGTGCTGATGGGCGAATTGATGCGCCAGTTCTGTAAATTGCCGCGCCGCGCCGATCGGCTTCCCCTCGATGACGCCGCGGCTCACGGATTCGAGAGCCAGCGAGGCCGCTGTCAGAATGCGTTCCAGATCCACCGTGGCCGCGGCGCCCTCTTCTTCGCGCGAGAGTCGCCGATGCAGCCGGCGCAGCGTCAACAGCGAAAGACGAATGCGCTCCGCCTGGTTCATCAAAAATACGTATCGCTCGCCTTCGACGCTCTGGTCCTGCGACAACGAAGCGAGCGCACTCTCAGCCGCCATCAACTGATCCGCGCCGGGAGGCGCCGCCGTGGGACCGGCGGGAGTGGACGCCAGTTTCGCCAGCGTGTCGTAGAACGACGCGACGATATGGCGCTCCGGTCCGTAATGCCGCAGCGGCCAAAGCGCGATAGAGAGGATCAGTTGCACCAGGCCTCCGCCGAACGCAACGAGAGCCGATTCCAGCGCGATCTTCACCGGCATCGGCCGGGCGGCGAATACGATCAGCGTGACCAGCGTGGTGGTCCCCACGTCTGCGGCTCTGCTCGTAATCACGCCCAACATGCCCGCGGCGAACGCCCAGAGCGCCGTGACCAGAATCGTCGTCGGCTTCGTGTAGCCCGCGAGCGAGCCGAGCACGACCGCCGCGCCCACCAGAACGCTCGCAATGAACATCGGGGTGACCCGCGCGATGTACGGATCGCGGCTGTCGCGATAAGAAACGTTCAGGGCGCCGATCGCCCCGAGGACGCCGGCCGAAGGATTCCCGATCGCCGCTCCCACCGCCAGCGGCAGAACAATCCCGACGGTATTGCGAATCGCAATCTCGGGCGCGATCCTGGCCCGCTCGAAGCGGGTCACGCTTCGCCAAAGAGGGACTTGACTCAAGCGGTCCGTCGGGTGCATTCTGATCGCCAGTGAAGTGGAACAGCGGCGGCGGGATGGAAGGAATAGGGTCCGGAGGAAACCATCGTGGGATCGGAGGTACCATTATCCTCGTTCTCCTTGCGCTGGCGTTTCACAGCAACCTCGCCGGCCAGGCAAATACCGCGCAGGACCGGCGCGAACAGCCCGAAGTCCGGTTCGTATCCTTCGTGCTCGACGACGTGCAGAAGACCTGGGACCGCATTCTGCCCGCTCAGGCGCACATTCCTTATCGCCACGCGCGTCTTGTTCTCTTCCGCAATTCTTATCCCTCGGCATGCGGCGAAGCGCGGAAAGCGATCGGCCCGTTTTACTGCCCGAATGATGAAAAGGTCTATCTGGATCTGAGTTTCTTCAACGAACTGAAGGACCGCTTCGGCGCGCCCGGCGAATTCGCGCAGGCGTATGTCATCGCGCACGAGATCGGTCACCACGTGCAGAAGATTCTCGGGATCGAAGGCAGGATGCGGCGACTTCAGCAGCGCGAACCTGCCGAGAGAAACGCGTTATCGGTGCGGCTCGAGCTGCAGGCGGATTGCTTCGCCGGCGTGTGGGCCAACTCAACCGAGCAGCGCGGCCTCGTGAACCGAGCCGACGTAG
Source organism: Bryobacteraceae bacterium (assembly GCA_030036985.1). GTDB lineage: Bacteria > Acidobacteriota > Terriglobia > Bryobacterales > Bryobacteraceae > BOG-234. The sequence goes on along the minus strand of JASHSD010000104.1, from coordinate 934 downwards.
ACGCCGCATTGCGCGCCGCTGCGGCGGTGGGCGACGACCGGCTACAGCGCGCCACGCAGGGCTACGTGAACCCGGAGTCGTTCACGCACGGAACCTCTGCCGAACGCGTGCGCTGGTTTCGCCGCGGCCTGGACACCGGGCGGATCTCGGCGTGTGAGACTCTGACAGACTAAGGGTGTGTATGATACCGCAGCAGACCTCGCCGTCTGAAAGATCGAGGCGGAAGAGAAACAGCGATCGATTGAGATGGCGGTGGCGCGCCGCGTTGGAATTTGCTCGCCGCCACCGCCGCAACAGGTCTTATGCTGCCAGTGTGGTTGGCGGGTCCTCTCGGCCTTCAACGTCTATCAAAGAGTTCAGTCTCCGCAACGTCGGTACCGCCAGTTTCCTGATTTCGATCCGTATCCGTCCAAGATTCACCTTTTCGAAACCCGGATATTTGCAGAGTTGGTACTCAGCCCCCGTTTGCTCCAGGATTAATTCTGCGATCGCGATGAAATCCTGTGGTCTTGCAGTTTCGATCCAGTTTAAGAGCTTTTGTCTCTCATTCTGGCGGCGCCATAGATCCTCGGTGAGCTCGTTCAAGAAGAAAAAAAATGCAGGCCGTCCATTTATGGTGCGGTTAGCTATATCAAAGGTTTTTATATAGTTCTCAACTTTTACAAAGATCTTGTTCCACGAGGGCCAATTGTTGCTAATATTACCCACAAAATAAAAAGTCGCGGTTCTGGCATCATTGGTGCTCCCGATCAGGACCCGTCTGAAATCCCGTCCCGTCCCTAACCCGGCATAGCCGGAACCAAACAGGGAGCAGTTTTTGAAAAGTTGGACCTCATGCCAAAGTACACCCAAAGGCCCGTGGATATTGCTCCGCGCACGACTCCTCAAAAATTTCCTGCCAGGAAACGCGATGATTCAGATATAGAGGTACTAA
>JASHSD010000103.1 GCA_030036985.1 Bryobacteraceae bacterium | reverse complement strand
CTGCATCGCTCCGCCGGCCGGGTATTGGCCGATCGCGACATTCTTCGGGAGACGGACTTCGCTCGAGTTGCCGGTGAGGCCGCGCGTCACTTCGGCCGCGCGTTCGAGCCCGTTCAGAGCAGCCTCGATCCCCTGCTTCAGTTCCGCGAAATCGGCGCAGACGATGGCAGCCGCGTGACCACCGCCGTGCGCCGGCGGGGCCTGAACCGCGCAGGACCATGCCACGTCGCGCAGACGCAGCGATCCGGGCGATTCCAGCTGCTTTGCCAGCCCGCGCAGGCGCTGTGCCAGTTCGGCGACCGTACCGGCGCGCAGCGCGATCAGTTCGCAGGGAGCGTCGTTCGCTCCCGGAGCGACGGCGTGGTTTCCGGGATATTCGCTGAGAACGGCATGAGTGTTGGTTCCGCCGAAGCCGAAGGCGCTTACGGCCGCCCGCCGCGGATGGTCCGGATGCTCGAACCAGGGTCTCGCTTCGCGCAGAAGACAAACCGGCGTCTCCGGTTCGGCGATCTTATCCAGAGGATGCTCAACTCCATAATGGGGCGGCAGGGTCTTGTGATAGAGGCTCAGGCTGGCCTTGATCAGACCGAGCACTCCGGCGGCGGTTTTGGCGTGTCCGATCAGCGTCTTGAGGGAACCGAGGACGCAACTGTTCGCGGCGGCGCCATCTTCCGTCAGAACGGTGTTGACGGTTTCGAGTTCGGCGGCATCGCCCACGGACGTTCCGGTGCCATGCGCCTCGTAAAGCGCAACGGTGCGCGGCTCCACGCCCGCCAGACGGTAGGCGCGGCGGCAGGCCAGAGCCTGCCCTTTAGGACGCGGAGCCGTCAGGCCCATCGCTTTTCCGTCGCTCGAACTCGCCATGCCGTCGATCACCGCGTAAATGCGGTCGCCGTCGCGTTCGGCATCGTCGAGGCGCTTCAGAATCACCACCCCCACCGCTTCGCTGATGACGATTCCGTCGGCCGCCTTGTCGAAGGTCTGAGCGCGGCCGCGCGGCGAAAGTGCGTGCGTCTTGCTGAAGGCCGTGAAGGAAGACGGCGCCTGCGCCACATCGATACCGCCCGCGATCGCCACGTTGCTGCGACCGCTTTCGAGTTCGAACATAGCCAGTTCGATGGCTTTGAGCGACGACGCGCAGGCGGCGTCCACCACGAAATTCGTGCCGCCGAGGTCGAACCGATTGGCCACTCTCCCGGCGCTGACGTTATTCAGGATGCCCGGGAACGACTCGTCGGTCCATTCGGGCATGCGATCGGTAACGTTCTTAAGCGGTGTATCCAGCACCAGAGGGAGAATTGAGCGCGTCAGGTACTGATTCTGAATGAAGCTGCTGCCGTCGCTGCCCAGGATGACGCAGGTGTTTTCGCGGTCGAAGCCGCCGGTCTCGTAACCGGCGTCGGCCAAAGCCCGGCGGACGGTTTCGAGGATCAGCAGCTGTCCGGGGTTGATGGATTTCAGCGACACCGGCGGAATGCCGAATTTGACCGGATCGAAGGCCACTTCATCGAGAAACGCGCCCCATTTTGAGTAAGTCATGTCGGGAGCGCCGGGGTCGGGATCGTAGTAGAGCCTCCAATCCCAGTATTCGGCGGGTACTTCCCGGATGGCGTCGGATTTGACGAGGAGATTGCGCCAGAAACGATCGGGCGTCTGGGCTTGGGGGACGAGGGAACCGATCCCGACGACCGCGATGCGCGAGCGCCCCTGGAGGATCTGCCGGGCTTCGAGAGACCGCGATCGCAGAACCTCGACACCGCCGCGCGAAATGGCGTCGTGTAACTCGCGGATAGTGCCGATGCCCTCGCGCATGGTCGCCGCGAGCCCGATCATGTACATGCCTTGAGCGAGCTGCGTTTCTTCCGTGACATTGACCAGCGCATCGCCCTCGCGATCTATGCCCTTCGAAGCGATGCGCAACCGTCCGAGAACCAGGCGTTCGAGTTGCGAGGATGCCTCGGCGGGCGCGACGCCTGTCGCGCTCACGCGCCGCTTCTCGACCTCGAAGAACTCGGTGAAGGGCGATGCGGCGCACCGGATGGAGTGGCCCGGGCCGACGTCCACGATGCTCGTCCGCCGGCATTGCGCGGCGCGCTTCTGAAAGCCCTCGACCACCGCTCCCGTCTCGACCGCTTCGCGGGTAAACAGATAGCCCGTCCCCACCAGGACGCCGACGCGGACTCCGCGTTCGGCGAGCGGCGCGGCCATGGCGGACACCATCGCGGCCGACAGGGCATCGGATATGCCCCCGGCGAATACCACGTGCATCTCCGGCTGCGTACTCGCGAGCACCGTTCGGATGGCCCCTTCCCACAGGACAAAGCTGCTGAGCGGGCCGATGTGGCCTCCGCACTCGTATCCTTCGAGAATGAACCGGCGAGCGCCCTGTGCGATGAATACCTGCAGCAGGGAAGGCGCGGGAGCGTGGATGTAGGCTGTGATTCCCAGGGTTTCGAATTCCTGTGCCTGGTCGGGCCGCCCTCCGGCGATGAGAACGTACGGTGGTTTCGTTTCGCGAATGGCGGCGATGTGCGCGCGCAAAATCTCTTCCGGCGCGAACGCCAGAATGCCGGCTCCCCAAGGCCGGCCCCCAACGCGCGCCCGCGTGTCGCGCAGCAGGTCGAGGGCTTTCCCGCCTTCCATCAGCGCGAGAGCAATAAACGGGAGCGCACCTTCGCGCGCCACGGCGCTTGCGAAATCCGCCGTATCGCTCACGCGGGTCATGGGACCCTGCAGAATCGGATACTCGGCTCCGTGGGAGCGGGCCAGAGGCGAGTCCGGGCCCAGCGGAGCGAGTTCCTGTGCGGCCCGAACCGCATCTTCGCTGCCGCGCAGTACAGCATTGACCATGCGCGCCGTGTTGCCGTACTGATCGCGGAGAGACGCCGCATAGCCGATCATCTGACCCGTCGGCCAGGCGAAGCTTTCGGGATCTCCCCATCCGATGAGCGCCCGTGCCCGCTCCTTCCATCGCTCGGGAAATTCGTGCGACTCCGCTTCCGCGGCCATCTCCCGCAACTGCGACAAAGCGCCCCCCGCCGAACGACCGAGCACGCGGCAGCTTGCGCCTGGCGCCGGGCCGACCCGGATTGCGTCCTGCGGAGTGGAATGCTCAATCAGCTCCCGGTAGCCGGGAGGCAGCGGCGATTCCGGCATCAGAAAAAGCTGCTCCTCAAGCACCACGCCTGAAGCGCCCGCGACCCGGCAGGCGGCGGCAGTGTGCACACCGATGCCGCCCTGAACATAGAAGTTCTCCAATCCGGCGGCCGCCAGCTTCTGTGCCAGGATAAACGCCGGTTCCTCTCCCGTCCAGCCGCCCGATTCGTCGCCGCGCGCAACGTATCCGTCGATGATGCCGGCTTCCCCGTCGGTCCCCAATTGATCGGCAGAGGTGATCTCGCGCAGCAGGCGCCGGCCCGGCCGCATCGCAGCCTCCGGCGCGCCGGCCACGATCATCCAGTGCGGCGACGTTTCAAGGAGCGCGACAACCGGGGCAAACTCCTCGAACTGCTCCGGACTCAGTCTTACGCCGGCGCGGCCCTCGGGGACGTTCGCCAGCAGGCGTTGAAGATTACTCGCCGCTCGCGGAAGGTCCTCCGGGCCGCAATACAGCAGGTCGAGGATTGCGACGCCTCCGCCACGCACCGCGGAAATGAGAAGCTCGGGGTCGCCAATGTGGCCCGGCATCACCACGAGACAGGAAAAACTCGAATTCATTCGGCCCCTCCGGCGACGTAATGGCTGAGTTCCCTTTCGCCCCATTTAAGAATGGGTTTCGAGATGAACCCCATGTTCTGAAACAGCGCGCATCGATAATCGAGCTGCACGCGTGGATAAAACTCCTGAAACACCTGCTTGAAAATGCCCTGATCGGTCTCCGGGGCTTCGGGCGCGGGCGCGGTGCGGGCGGCCTTCCCGAAGAACTCGCGGCAGAAGCCGGTCTTGCCGATAAACGCCCCGCTGTTCAGATAACGGAACTCGCTTTCGCGGGCTCCCGGAAGGGCGTTTTCAAAGGAGCGAAAACGCTTCAGATTCGGCCAGTTCATGCGGTCGGCGGAGAAGACGAGGTCGCAGTCGAATTCCCGTTTGAGTTCCGCGAGGATTCGCGCGGGCGCGCCGGTGAGAATGGCGTCGCGGGAATCCACGCCCATTACGTATTCGGTATCGATACGTTCCACTGCCTCGGCGGTGAGCGACGGCTTGTGCCGGCCGTTCACCCATGGATGGATTCCCGCGCCCAAGATCAGACAGGGAATGCCCAGGTGATCGAGACTGCGCTCGAAGAGTCCCATGCCGGCGTTTCCGTTGTTCCAGGTCAGGATGGTAAGGTCCGGGATGGCTCCGAAGTCGCGCCGGGGCGAAGAGAAAAAGAGGCCGCAGATCTCTTCGAACAGGGGTTTCGGCTCGTGCGGGCCTTGGGCGTGTACAACGGCCGGACTGGTTCCGAACAGGGTGTTGATCAGCATCGTTGGTGGTTCGGTCGATGGGCAGTAGCATGGGCGATGCCAGGCATCACTCCGCAGGCGTCAATCGAAATGCAGCGCATCAGGACGGGCTCACCAAGGCCCGGTCGTAGGTGGAATGGACGAACTCGGCGATCTGCGCCACGCTGAGGTCCTGTACATAGCCGTGCGGGGTGATGACCAATTCCTGAAACGGCAGCTTGCGGCGCAACCGCATATCGATCGACGCCAGCACGTGGAGGATGTCGATGGAGGTCAGGTTCAGGTCCGCGCCGAGCAGGCTCGCGGGTTCGAGAGGAACTCCTTCCGGATTGAGCCCGGCCTCGCCGCTGTTGAGAATCTCGATAAGACAGGCCTCGATTTCGGCCTGGGTGGGTTTCGCTTGTTTCGTTTCCATGAATAATGTTCCCGCCGTTTACACGTTCGCAGTTTGGCGGAAGCCGTCAAATGCGGCGGCTCCGGCCGCCGCCGAATACTCCGCTGCGGTCTCAGGCGCGGCGCCGCCCAGGATGGCCACGGCGCCTTCGCCCACGCTTCGCACCGAGATCAGCGGGACCGTTACGGCCGGCGGGATCAGCGGGCTGTGCGCTCGAACGCGGCCTTCGTCGGCCGAAGTGACCTCGATATCGGCCGGAAGCAGTTCCTCCATCAGTTCGCGGCGAGCCCAGACTCGTACGGCATCCTTGGCGACCAGGCGTTCGAGCAGTATCTGCGATGCGGCGGCGTCCCGCGCCGGCAGCCGGTACCAGGCATCAAGTTCCCTTGAATTCAGAATGAGGTGCGCCAGCGCGCGGGACCAGATGTTCCAGCTCTGATGCAGGAATTCGCCCGGCAGGGTATCGATCCGACGGGCGATGGCCTCGGTTCCGTCCACCATGGGGCCGGATTCCGAGTCAGGCGTGGTGAACATATCCTCGGGATCATGCGCCACGAAGAACCTGCGTACCCAGGGGTTGTCGTAGAAGCGCAGCTCCATATCCTCAATACGGGCGAAAACCCTGCCGGCATCGTCAAGGAAGTCGAACGAACAGGTCACGATATGAGCGTGACGGCGGATCGAGCAGTTCGAACGGAAGCGGGCGCCCGGCCGGGGTGCCTCGGCGAATTGCGAATAGCGGGCGCAGCGGAACGGGAAGATGCCGAAATCGCGGATCCCCTGTTCTACCAGCCAGTAACCCGAAAGCTGCCCGACACTGTCGAGCAGAGCGCCCGGGATTTCGAATCCGGGATCGGCTCCATCGGCGCGGAACCGCTCTGTCGGGGGAACCTGCAGGTCCGAGACTATTGTGGATTCGTCGAATTCGAGCACCTGCCGAATGCCCTGAAATACCGGTCCGTTGTAGGTGCAGTAGCTGTAGAAGAACTCGACCGGGACCTGGGCTTGCCTGATGTCTTCCGATCGAACCGGCATTGGCGCGGGCCGCTCAGGGTACCGGGCGCCCATGAGCGCGGAGCCTTCGAAGGCCAGATAGCGGCGGCCCGAATCGCGATCGATCTCGTAGAGCCGCACGCGGACCTCTTCGGTATCGGGGCCGCCGTTTTCCCTCTGGGCTTCGATCCCCAGGCGCAGCGTGCCGCGGTCGGCGGCGAGCCATCGGGAGCCCCGGATGTCGGTCAGGGCGAGGCAGTGTTTTCCTTCGGCGAGGCGGCAAGCCGCTTCCGCCAGAATCGTCATGCTGATGGTGAATGGCACGATCGGAAGCGGTATCAGTTCGGAATGGCAATCGGAAATCCTGCGTCCCAGCGCGTGGTCGAGCAGGAAGCGATCCTGGCTCACGTCGAAAAGCCGCTCGGCGTAATAGCGGTTCTCGCCGCGCTCGAGGATGTCGCCCGTAAGGCGCCATTGCCGGGGAGCCGGAGCGGCGGCGGTGCGGGAGCCGGGCCGGTGCGGGACCGCGGGCGCTTCGCAGGCCGCTGCAACAGGCGCATCGAAAGTAACGTCGGGGGTAACGTCGGGAACATCGCCCAGCCCTCCGCTCTTCAGCAGGGCAACCATTGAACTCATCACCGAGCGCTGGGATTCGAGAAAACGATCCATCAGTTCGAAATGGCTCGCGATGGCCGATTCGCGCACGGCCTCCGGGAGCAGACCGTTGCCCGTTTCCGCGGCGCGAACCGGAATTGTGACGCCTTGTGATAATTCCGTATCCCGAGCGGGCGCCGTCTCGCGATCGTCTGCAAGCCCCCGGGCTTCGAAGAAGAACTCCGGTCTGATTTCGTAACCTTCGACGAACAAGCGGGCGGCCAGGTGCTGCAACTGCTCCCACCCGCTGCGATAAGGCACGTTCGACGCAATCGCCACGTGTTCCTTGCCTCGCAGCGTATCTTTCACGAAAGCCGTGATCGTGGCGTCCGGACCGGTCTCGATGAAGCACCGCACTCCCTCCTCATAGAGCCGCTCCACCGTTTGCCGGAACTTCACGGCACGGATCCACTGCCGAAGCGCGAGTTGACGGATGCCTTCGGGATCGGAGGGAAAAGGCTCCGTGGTAGACGTGCTGTAAACGGGGCGGATTCCTTCGCCGACATTCGCTTTCCGATAAAAATCCTTCAGCAGCCCGGCGTGCTCCTCGAACAAAGGCGTGTGATAAGGGCGTTCGGTGGGCCTGACAATGCATACCCCTCCCAAAGTCCGGATCTTCCCCGCCAGTTCCTCCCCCGCTTCGGCGGCGTACAGAACCACCTGATTGACACAGTTTTCCATCGCCGGCCGGAGCTTTCCGCCGCTCGCGTCCACCAAGGCGCGAAGTTCCCTCTCCTCAACCCCGCTCACCAGGAGAAAGTGCCCAAGATAGCTCCGGTGCCGCTGCTCACCCTCGCGGTAATGCAGAGTAATGCGGGCAACCATGTCGAGGACCGCGCTCTTGTCCCGGTAACGCAGTATATCGGCCGCGATCAGGGCGGCATTCTCGCCATTGCTGTGTCCGGCCGCGGCGTCGCAGCGTACGCCGAGGGCCTCGACAAGCTCGCCCATCGCAAGATCGGCAACCAGGCCCGCGGGTCCGCCGAGTTTCAGGTCCCAGAGGAGCTTTTCGCGTTCTTCGGCCGAGAGCCCTTCGGGCGGCGGATACACCAGATCGCTCGGGAGCAGCGGTTTGCTGGTGTCGCTGTAACGATCGAGTGCATCGAACCACTCGCGGGTCCCCGGGAAGTACATGCAAAGGTCGGCGAGCATTCCCGGATATTCGGAGTTGAATCCCGGGTAAAGAAATACCGTCTTTGCATGGCCCGTGGCGCCCTCCCGGCCCGTGCGCGCGTAATAATAACCGAGCCTCTCGGCGAACAAGCGCTCGCGCGTTCCCAGCGAGGTCACCGCCGAGTCGATTTTCCCGGCGAGATCCCGCGCCGATTGCGCTATGGCGGCAAAACGGTATGCGCCGCGCGTTTCCCGGCATCTCGCGCGGCAGAACTCCGCGAACGGAGGTTGTTCGCCGCCTCTGAGCCGTTCGGCCTCGGCCCGAAGCAGCAGGACCAGTTCCTCCCGGCTGTCCGCCGCGGCGAGGTAAAGTTCGGTCGGTCGGCCGCCGGGAAGCCTTTCCAAAGGTTGCGGATGCGCTCCCGTGTATTCGCGAATCAGCACCTGTGTTCGCGGCAGGAGGGAACCGAAAACGACGGCTTCCCGTGGTTGCGGAAGACCGTGAATCCAGGGGCGCGGAGCGTCGCAGCCGTAAAACAGCGGTGGGGAGTTCACCGGCGGACCCGCAGCGGTGCGGCCGGGCGGTATGGTCTTCAGATGAACCGCAAGAATGGCCGTTGCCAGCGCCTGAAATGCACGCAGCGGTTCGCCGGCGCGAGGTTCTCCGAGGCGGCACTGCGCGACATCACGGCGGTGCGGGAAGAGAGGCTCCAGTATTTCGCCGGCGCGGCCGTCCGCCGAATCGCAGATTTCCGCCAATGCGCAGCGGCTGAAGTCGCCGGCCGGGGCGGGAACCAGGATGCCATAGATGCTGTCGCCGTCCCGCTCCGCCGCCCAAAGGGCTTTCAGAGCCAGCGCGCCGCCCTCTTCCCCCACGGCACATCCACACAAGATTCCCGAGGCGAAGTCGACCTCCGGATTGCGCAGCGCTGCCTCGAGATCTTCGATCCATCGCTCGGCGCCGATTTCGAGAAATTCGGGGGAACCCGTCCAACCCGCATCGGCGAGAGCTGCCGCGCCGGGTGAGGCCTCCGGGAACGCCGTCGCGCCGTCGGCGGGCAAAGCTTCGCCATCCCCGGAAAACGACGCGCGCCGGAAATGTTTCAGATCTTTGTAAAGGACCGTACGAATTGCCATGCCCACGACCGCGATTTCGCCGCCGCTTTCCGTCTGATGCCGGGGCGCATTGTAATTCGATCTCATGGTTTCGCTCTGCGGTACCGGTTGATTATCTCTAAAAAAAATGTCGGGATTTCTTCCAGTTATCTGACCGTCTTGGGCGGATTTTGCATTTTTAGTTCGGGAGTATCGGTTCAAGCCAAGAGAGGACTCGATATTACCACAATTTATGACCCGCTGAGCGCTCAATTCCATTTCAATTTGAACAGCTCGCGGACGCGCCACCGCCACTACGCCGGTCGAATCGAGCACCGCGGCTTCACGACCCTGCCTTATGGCGCGCAGACATTCGCACCGCCTGATCGACTCGGTGCCGGCTCTCACAGGCGGCGGCCGGCAATTCATCGGGACCGCATCGAACGCCCGCGTAATTGCCGAGCCGCGGCGGCGCATTCAATCTCACTTCGGGAGCGAACGGCAAATGCCTGGCGCAGTCGGCCGCGCCGCCGTCGTCGCTATGATGCGAAGAGCGTCGTCTGAATCCCGAATCATCCGGAGCGACCGACTTCAACCGGGCTGTCTTCAACCTTGCTATCCGGGTCGGTTCCCTTACGAGCGAATCATCTCGCCGCCAAAATACGACAGGCAGGAGAATAGCTGAATCGCCGCCGCCGGCAACGCGCTGATCCTGGTAAATTGAGAATGGCGCCGGTAAGGGAATTCGCCGAGCACAAAGTACTTCCGAGTGAGCTGCATCTGCGGCGACACTGCCGCCACGAGCGGTGGCGAGCCCGCCGGCGACCGCATCTCAAATGCGGAAATGCGGAGTCTCCCGCCAATTGACGAACAGGCTTTGAAGAGAAGCAACCGCCTGTTACAGCGAACGCGATTCCCGGCCGGGGATCAGGCGATACCGACCTTAGCCTTGACGCCGGCGACATCGGCGCGCAGAGCCCTGACTTCGCTCAGAATGGCATCCAGATTGGCGTTCTGGCCATGCGATGCCGCCTCCGTGCGCACGCGGCTCAACTCAGCCGAGGCCTCGTTCCAGGCATCCTGCGCCACAGATACGGCGCCCATGCCCGCCTTCGCGGCCGTTACCAGTATCGGGTGCAGGATCGAACCACCGAAAAGCGTCGTGGTGGCGCCCACAAGAAAACTGTTCCATTTAATGTTTGGCAGCCGAAGAACCATTAAAATGCTCCCTTCGTTTTCGAGTTTATCGCAGAAACCGGTCGCGCGTTGCACAAAGATGTGAAACCCGCGTTACACTTGGGTGCAACACCGCTGTCGAAGCATTGTAACGGCGCCTTAATGCCGCTCTTCGTGTTCCACAGGGCTGTTTTGAAAGCATTCCTGGATGCCAAGAGGCGGAAAGCGGGATTATTCGAACAGTTCCGGCAGCGTCTGGCCGCGGCGAGAGGATCAAATAACCGGCGCAGAAGTACTGCGTGCACTGCGGGATGACATGAAAGGCGATCACGAGCGCAACTCCGCCGAAAAGCAGGGAAGGTCAATTGGCAGCAACCGCGGCTCCGCCCGCTGAAAAACAATCATGCTGTCTCCGCTCTTAATAGCCGTCGTGCCGAGCTGTTCCACCAGGTTCCGCAATCGGCCGGCCGCGGAATATAAGCGTATTCCGCCGAAGCGACCACATTTTTTTACTATTCGCCGAAGCCGATGTGAAATCTCAAGTGGAATTTCCATCAGAGGCGTAACGAGCGGACGATATATCGCGTCGTATTGCGGCGGAGGTTTGATGAGTTCACCCGCTCAGGCACTCGTATCCAACCCAGGCGAGGAGGCGCTTCGCGATGCAGGCGAGCGGCATTCCGTCCAGTGGGCATTCGAGACCGGCACGGTCAGCGCCGCGTCGAATCTGATCGAAGAGTTGCAGCGCACCACCGCTGCCGCTGTCCTGGCGGCGCAGAGCGCTTATTTCACCGCGGTTTCGCAACAGCTCGCCGGCCCCGATTCGCCCGACCTGTACACCGCGATGGTCAACGCGGCGTCGGGTTTCGCAGCTCTCGGGAATGCGGATACCGACAGCTTCCCGACGCTCTATCATGCCGGCGGCGCCAACAGCCTGTACCAATACAACGTCAGCACGGCTTGGAAGAAAGCCACTGCAATAGCGCACCACCTGGATCCTGACGACCCGAAAGTGTGGTGCCCGGTGGGATCTCCGGTGTATCAGATTTGGGCGGATGAAGTCGGGAATTCCGGCGCCCCCATCGATAAGAACATGCTGATCTCGACGTCCACCGTAAACGAAGCCGGCGGTTGGGGCTGGTGGAGCCCGGCGGACCGGCTGGCGCTGGGATCGAGCGCATCTCGGCAGGATGCCGATCATGACTATTTCAAGGTATGTCAGATCGTATCTTTGGCCCCCGACTGGTATCAGTGGGGTTTGGTCGGCTTTAACTATCAAACGCAGGATGCCGCCGAACTGAAGCGGCCGGAGCCCTACGATGGCGCCAATCCGCTATGGGTTCAGCGGCCGGCAAATCACCCCGCCCGAACGGGCGGAGGCGCGAGGGAAATGCTCCTGGGCACCGAGGTCACGATCGCGAACGTGGGGCCGATTTCGGCATGGATTCCGACCGAAGCAATGGTCCAGGCGCTGCTCCGGGCGCATCAGGTAAACGATTACGCCGACAACCTGCTGCTGGCCTGGAAAAACGCGCAAACGGAATCGGAAAAGCGCGTGGCCTTCTGGCAGACCACGGTTGTGGAAGAATGTCGGGCGTCCCGGCGACTGGCGGACGCGGCTTTCAACCGCCAAGCTGCCGGGGAGACAGCGGGAACCGACACAGTGGGAGCCGACACAGTGGGAGGCGGCAACGATGAGTAACTTTCCCGTAACTATCGACGGCAAGGAGTACGCCAACCGCGAGAAACTGGCCTCCGTCATGCAGGTTTGGGGCAGCGCGCGAACGCGCCGGCATCCCGGAGATCGTTCTTCGGCCGACCGCTGGAACGAGGCCATGAGCAAAGATCCCTCTGTCGCGCCCGCCGTGGCGGAAGCGGCTGCGGAATTATTGCGGACATCGGGCGACGCGGGGGTGCTGGAGTTGGTCGCACACCTGTTTTTTCCGATCGCGTCCGTGGAACTCTACCAAGCCCTCCTGGAGCGGATCGAGGGCAGGTACGCGCCCTTGCCGGCGGGAAAAGGTCTTCGCTACGGCAGTCTCGCCGCCGAGTTTTACCATCGGTTGGTGGAATGGCTGCCGCCGGACCAACCATCCCTTGCCGCCCGCGCCTGGGAAAGACTTCGCACCGGCCCGTTTCCACGAGCGCAGGTAGCTTTCGCCGCGCGGGACGGAAAGAGCGTCGACGAGTTGATTGAGGCGCTGCGGCGGACATCGGACCTGGACGCCGAGCCTTTCCTGGCCGTGCTCGCGGTCGAGCAGGCAGTCCGGCACAACCCGGAGCGGGCGGCGGAGATTGCCGGTGTGCTCGCCGAGATCAAGACCTCGTCCGCCTTGCGCGAGTTAGTGGGACGCGAGGTCGCCCGCACTCTCCCGGCATGGCACGGACAGTTCGGCGGCAATCTGCGCGCAGCTCTCGGTCTTGCGGCCGCTTAAACCGCCCCGCGGTCAGTAGAGATCTTCAACGGCGCCAACAAACTGAATGCTCAAATCGCTCCCTCGCGGTCGCGGCTCGGTACCGCTTTCTGAGCCACGACCGCGAGGGAGTTAATTGACGCTCGAATTACTTCTTTTCGCCGTCCGGGGATGCGCCGCAGAGCGTGGTCAGGCAGATCGAACTGCCGAAATTCGGCGGCACTTCGAGGCCTTTTTCCTTCATCAGCTTCGCCAGCAGAGCCTCGGCGTCCGGATGCGCGATTGCCGATTGCACGCCGACACGCACCAGACCGCGGGTGTAGTCGATCGGAATCCAAGTGTGGCCCAGGAGCGCGCCGTTGACCGTGTCGCGGCTGCCTTTGTCGTGAGCATCCAGTTTGGCGCCCGCGTCGGCCAACATCTGGATCACCTTCACACGCCCTTTGTGCGCGGCGCCGTGCAGCGCAGTGCGGCCCTGATCGTCGGCGGCGTTCGGATCGATCCCGAGATCGAGACACATCTTCACGGCTTCGATGTTCTCCTCAGGCGACCACTCGAAAGTCACGCCTTCCACCCAGCCGATGCCGGACGCGACAGCCAGCGCTGTCTCGCCCTGCGAAGTCTTTATCTTCGGATCCGCGCCATGGGCCAGCAGCAGCTTCATCAGCTTCACATCGCCCGATTGCGCGGCGCGCAGAAACGGCGTGGCGCCGTCCTCATAGAGCCATTGCATGGTGAAGATGGTGCGGGTTTCGGTGCTGTCGCCTTTGCATGCGGTCGGTGTCGAGGCCTTGCCGCAGACGCGGGCGTTCACGTTCGCGCCCTTGTTGATCAGCATTTGGATGTACTCGAAATGATCCATGTCCGGTTGCCGGACAGGGTAGTCGCCGCCTTCAATGTTGCGGTTATCAACCGCGAGGTAGAGAGGCGTCCAGCCGCCGTTGTTGGCGATATTCGGATCGGCGCCATGCTCCAGCAGATAAGCCGCCACTTTGTAATGGCGATTCTGGGTTGCGGTCAACAGCGGAGTCCACCCGTAGTGCGTGGTCTGGTTGACATCGGCATGCGCCTCGACCAGAAGCTGCGCGCATTCGATGCAGTCCTCGCGCGCGGCGTAAACCAAGGGGGTCAGACCGCCGCCGTCTTTGTCCGATTGGCGGCCGAAAGCGGCGAATGCGGCTGCTTCGTCGGCGGCAGCTTGCGCGTCAGTCCCGCCGCGGGCTGGCGTCGTCCCGGGTCCACGGCCAGCCCCGGCAGCACCGCCACGGCCAGCTCCGGCAGCGCCGCCCCGGCCGCCGCGTCCGCGACCGCGGAAATTGGCTCCGAAACTGCTGTTCAGGCGCTGCGAGACGGAAGGCGCGAGATACGCGCGATTGCCCTTGGTGTCGAGTGCGGACGCCGCCGATACATTGGCACCGCCGGCGATCAGAACCTTGACCGCGGCGGGATGCCCCTGCTCGACCGCCCACATCAGCGCCGTGGTGCCGCGCAGCTTGTCGGTGGCATTGACATCGGCTTTGTGGTCCAGCAGAACCTTGATAGCGGCGGGATCGCCGTTACGCGATGCCAGCATGAGCGGCGTTTCGCCTTCGGGGCCCAGTTCGTCCGGGTCCGCGCCGGCATTCAGCAGCTTTTCGATCATGGGCGCGCTGCCGCGAATCGAAGCCAGATAAAGCGCAGTGGCGCCGTCGTGATTGGCCGCCTTGACGTTGGCGCCCGCGCGGATAAGCAGGTCGGCCATCTGCAGATTGTTCCGGTATGCGGCCCATTGGATTGCCGTGGCGCCATCGGCCTGCGGCGCATTCACGTCGACCTTCTTCGCGATCAAGGAGCGGACGGCGACTATATTGTCTGCCATCGCGCCATCGGCGACGGGACTCGTCACCGCGCCGAACGCGACCGAAGCCAGAAAAGATATACCAACACAAACAGAGACCACCGGAGCCAAACGCATTTGCTTTTTCTCCTGAAATCTTACATACAACAGCATATACAAAATCGGCGCAGGATGGGCCCACGCCGGCGGAAAAGCCGTAAAGTTTTGTCAGACAACAACCGCTCGGAAAACACCGTTACCGAGCCGCGACCGCGAGGGAGCGCAAAGGGCGCTGTCCCGCGCCGCAATACATCGGAGGAACTCGTTATTCGTGCGGCGCGGACGCGACCCGTTTTGCGCGTGTTCCTCAGAAGCGTTCGTTAATTCTTCGGGTCTTCTTTCTGGTCTTCCGGCGCGCCCTTGCAGAGCGTCGTCAGGCAGATCGAGCTGTGGAAGTTCGGCGGCACTTCGAGGCCTTTCGCCTTCATCAGCTTCGTCAGCAACGCCTCGGCGTCGGGATGCGAGATGGCCGATTGCACGCCTACGCGCACCAGACCGCGGGTGTAATCGATCGGAATCCAGGTATGTCCCTGCATGGCCCCGCTGATAGTATCGCGGCTGCCCTTATCGTGGGCGTCGAGCTTGGCCCCGGCATCGGCGAGCATCTGGATCACCTTGACGCGTCCCTTGTGCGCCGCTCCATGCAGAGCGGTGCGGCCCATATCGTCGGCGGCATTGACATCAATGCCCAGATCGAGACACATCTTCACCGCTTCGAGATTTTCTTCGGGCGACCACTCGAAGGTCACGCCTTCGACCCAGCCGATGCCCGACGCCACCGCCAGCGCGGTCTCACCCTGCGAGGTGGTGATCTTCGGGTCGGCGCCGTGGTCCAGCAGGTACTTCATCAGCTTCACGTCGCCCGATTGCGCGGCACGAAGGAACGGCGTCGCGCCGTCTTCGTAGAGCCACTGCATGGTGAAGATGGTGCGGGTTTCGGTGCTGTCACCCTTGCATTCCTTC
>JASHSD010000102.1 GCA_030036985.1 Bryobacteraceae bacterium | reverse complement strand
CGTTCCGCATCATTTCGGCGTACTGCTGCAGCGCCGTCGCGAGTTGCTGCCGCTGCCGGATATAGTCCATCAGAAGCTGACGGTGGTTCAGAAGCTGAGTTACCTCCGTGGCGAATCCGCCCAGGAGTTGGGCTTCCTGATGCGTCGGAACAATCATCAGAGCGGCAACGGCGGCCGCGATCATCTTTATGCGCAGGTAAGCCTCCTTCAGAAACTCGTAGTCGCGCACAACCGACTCGGGGAACTCATCCGAACTTTCTCCACTGCCTGCCGCTCTTCACGACCGTTCACGCCGACAAACGACAGCGCTACTTTGCCGATACGAGATCAACCGCCGCCCCAACGGCGACACCACGTAATACCGCTGTTTCGGAATACTCTGCTGGACGATCTCCAGTTCACGCTCATTCAGGCCGATCTTGTCGCAAAAGGCGCGAGAGGCCGGATTCCTCGCCTCCGCGTTCGGCAGCAGGATCGTTGGATTTACCCGGATCCGTCAGCCAGTTGAAACCGCCATGAGGAGCCGGTGTTTTACCGGCAGGCCCTCGCCTTGTCTGGACGTTGCGTTTTCAGCCGCGACTGAATACAGGTACATGGTCACCAGCGCCCCGACAGACACCCGAGTACTGGCGCCACAGAGCACCACCACCGACAGCAGCCGTAGATAATGTCAAAGGTCTGCGAATATCCCGAGCGAACGGTTCAACCGCGGCTTTTCGCATCCTGCTCGCATCGCAGTCTCTCGTGGTTTATGGTAAGGAACGGCGCACAGCACCAGGCGGTCAGCCGGTTCGAGGAAAGGGATTGCCGGATGAAGAGTCCCCGCGGCTTCACGTCTGCCGAAATCGCCCTCGGCGAAGCGTCCCGAAGGCGGGCGGAAGCGGAGGCGAAGAACGTAACCGCGGACGAACTTGCGCGCACAATTACAGAATTCATCGAGTGGCGGGCATTTGCTTTCTGGGTTCGGCTCACTCATGAGCACGGCGCACCCTCGGCGCAAACGGAAGAAATCCTCGCGGCACGGTGCCCAGGTTTTCTTGAGATCGAAGCCGCTTACCGCGCCGCGCATCCGCGGGAGCCGGAGTTCCGGTGGCTGCGCCTCGTCGAATGGATCGACGCGAGCATCTTCAGCCAGGCTGAAGCGGCCCGGTGGCGCCATGCGCTCGGCTGCTACGCGGCGCGCGATCCGCGCCTCGATCGGATTCGCGGCTACTGGCGGCAGTGCGATGATGAATGGACCGAACGATCTCCCTCTCTTTTTCCCGCCTATGAGGACTGGCGGCAGGCGGCCCTTCAGGGCATTAATCCCCCTCTACCCTGAGTGCCCCGCCGACCTTGCGGCGCGTCCCGCACCCGCATCGAAACCAAACTCGCGCAGCCATTCCCGCGCCTCGTCGTCAAGACGGTTCAGGTCGAGCTCATCGGCATGTTCCCGCAGAAAGGAACGCAGCGAGCGTTCGGTGATGCGCCGATTCCGGCCCACCTTGATCCACCCGGCTTCTACCCACTGGCGCAGACGCTGCCAGGAAACATGCAGATTCCTCATGACTTCCTTCGTCGTCGAGCCTTCGAGGCATTTTGCGCTGAGTCCCAGTTCCGCGGCCTTGCGCCAGATTGCCTTCTCGCTGCGGCAGAGTTCTTTCGCGAGGACGGGCACGGCCATATGCTGCACGGACTCGACGAGGAATTTGATCTCGGCGTTCGTCCAATTGCGCGGCTTCGGCCGCGTCGGAACGGCTAATCCCAAGCGGCGGGCTCGCCGCCGGATCGCGTCCTGCGGATAGCCGCTCACCGTGGCCATGTGAACCAGCGCGGCACCCAGCCCGTCTGAAGCCGCGTGCTCGATCAGAGTCCGATCGAGATCCGGCGTCCAGCGAGATCGCGAACCGCCTGAGCCGTGCTGCCGCTGTTGGCGGCGCAGATGCCGCACCCTGCTCCAAGCCGCTTCGGGGCGAAGCTCGCGATGCATTCTCAGAACCTTGTTCACCGCCCTGCGTTCTCCGCCGGGCCCTTCGCGCACGCCTGCGCGAAGGATCTGATCGAGCGCGTCACTCCAGAACTCCGGCTTGACCCAGTCGGGGAGTCGCCCGGCGGCGAGCGTCTGCATGTAATGGTCGATCTGCTCGGAGGGAAGGTCGGGCCGCAACTCCTGCACTTTGCGCACTGCATTCTGCTGCTCCCGCCAGCCTCGCCGGATAGCCGCCGTGAGGATTCGTGCTGATTCACTGTCAATCCGTTCAGTGCACGCGTATGAATCATCCCCGATGTCTCCGACGGTGGAGTAGACCCGTACTGCATACGTTCCGAGATGCCGATCGAGCGCTGACATAAAGGTATTAGGAGCCTCAGGCAGCCGCCGCGACATCTTCGCCCGTTTGATTGGCGCCGCGACTCCCTGAAAGAATAATCATCGGCAAGTCCGGAAAGCTCCGTTAAAAAATCCGCATTTTGGCCTGAAAAAGCCCCCATCTCGTCTTGATTTTCCGTCGTTTTGTGGGATTCGTCACGCGAATATCAAGATACTCCCCGCCGAAGGTGTACTTTCCCGTGACCTTCGGCCTCCGACGTGCTCAGCATCACCTCAATCGCGAGACTTTTTCCCACGCGCAACTCTTATTTCTACAGGGGCGATTGCCTTCCTGAGGCGGTTCGCCCGCGTGAGCCGCCACGAAATTACAGGCACTCGCATGAGCCACGAAACACAGCACAGGCGGCTCGAGGGCGCACTGAATCAAATCCCGCCATTCTGGATTCGACCGACCGACGACGAGGACCAATCGATAGACTCCAGAGTGGCCGAACTCGCAAGCGCATCTGGCCTTGGGTTGAACAGGAACTGCATGACGCTCCCAGCGCGGCGGAGACGCTGGAGGCAGTCGTGATTGAGGTGTCCTCGCGCCTCCGGGTCGCTCCGGAGGTTGCTCGAAATCTGAACGGCTATCTCATTACTGCTTTTCATAACCGCGTGCGGGCACGCCGCCTTTTGGAGCATCGAATCGCTCTCGAAGGGATCGCGAACTGGAGCGAAACCACGGGCTCGTGGCGCCGGATTCTTTCGAAGCGCTCGAATGGCGCATGATGCTGGACCTGCTGCTGTGTTTTCTGCCGCAGGAGATCCGGCACACTCTTCATCTCAGGATGCTGGGCTTTCTGTGGCGCGAGGTCGGGCCGCTTCTCGGCATCTCAATGCAACAGGCCAAATCCCGATACTACAAAGGCCTTGAGAAAGCTTATGAGGAATTGATCGAAAGCCAATTCCGGCGGAAAGCGTCAAGGGCAACCGATTAGTAACAGTTCAGGTCCTGTAAAAGTCGCGTGGCGGAAATCTTTAATAATCTTAGGCTTGGACCTGGATATTGCTTGAAAAACTTGGCAGTGTATATGTTTGAGGGCATCGCATCGCCAGTCTCGCGAGGAAGATCCGTTAAAACCGGAGCAACTGGAGCAACCGGAGCAACTGGAGCAACTGGAGCGTGAAAACGAGC
>JASHSD010000101.1 GCA_030036985.1 Bryobacteraceae bacterium | reverse complement strand
TCTCTGAGAAGGAAACCCATCGAGCAGATTCTAGACGACCGGATCGATGACGAGGGCGGCCCGCTCGTCTACGCCATGGAATCAGAGGAACTGCTGCAGCGCTCCTTCGATGCGACCTGCCGGAAACTCCGAATCTTCCTCCGTCATCAATCCCGCTGAAGCAGTCAAATCACCCACAGATTCCCCCGACGAGGCTCTTTTTTAGCGCGTAAATTCGAGCGAAGTCGCCTCGGCCGGAGCGCTTGCCGCCGCAGGCTTATAAGACACGGTCACCCGACTGGCCTTCTGCGCGCCGCAAGCCAGAGTCTGCACGCCCTTCAGTTCGAACTGCCCGGTATCGGGCACGAGCAGGATCTGCGTTTTGCCTGCATCATCCTTCACCGTGAGACGAAGCTGTTTGCCTTCGCAGTCCACGCGCAGCAGAGTTCCGGTCAGCTTCGCGGAACCAGAGTCGCCGAACCAGGGGACGGCCTTCGCCGCTTCCGCGGCCGATAACGGATCCGGATTGGCGTGCGCCTCGGCATCCGCAAGCTCTTTGCGGGCCTGCTCTTTCAGCCGGTTGATGTCGCGCTCCTCCGCCTCCTGCTGTTGGCGCCGTTCCTCGGCTTCGGCGTCGAGGCGCTGCTGCTCGATTTTGCCGCGCGCGTCGAGATATTGTTCGCGCAGCTTCGGATCGGGCGCCGCCTGGGCCGCGGCCATCCACGCGCGTCCGGCTTCGGCGTATTGTTTCTGATCGATGCAGAGCCGCGCGTACCGCGCCCACCAGTCGTAATTACCCGGCGCGAGGTTCACGGCCTGCTTCCACTCGGCCATCCGGCGGGCGGGTTCGGATACCTTTTCACCGAAGACCCAGTGCGCTTCGGCGTACTTCGGGTCGAGAGTCAGAGCTTCCTTAAGGATCTCGATCGCCATATCCTCGTCGATTTCCAACTTCGCGTATTCGGTGAGCATGTAGAAATTCTTCGTGCCCGCGATCCGCGCGGCTTCCATGTATCGGCGCACGTTCGGGAAATCGTTCCGGCGCAGGGCGAGAGCGGCGAGTCCCTCATTGTCCTCGGCCACATGCTGGCCCGCCTTCAACAGCGATTGGTAAATCGCGGCGGAGGCTGGCGTCAGCAGGTCGGCGTGCATGAGTTCGCCCTCGTCGGACGTCAGTTCCGTCGTAGTGAAATCACGATCCGGATTGAGGGGGCGGTTGGGCGCGGCCGCCGTATTGAACACGCCCGCGTTGAAGTAGCGATCGACATCGGCATGGAACTTCGCCGCGTCCTCGCCGAAGGCGTTCTTTTCCGCGTCGTTCGGATCCATACCGGCGATGAGATTGCGCAGGTAGATCCTCGCATTGCCCGCATAATCCGGCTGCGTGATGATGAAGTGCAGCAAGGCCCATTCGCGCGTTTGCTCCGCGGGCGGCGGCGGCGCGCCCCACGTCACTTTCACGGCGTTCGATTGCACGGTGCTGAAGAACGTCTCAATCGCCCTCTCGATGGGCACCGGCATGCGCGGAAAATTGTCCGCCACGAGTTCGTGGGTCAGATCGCGCAGCAGGCTTTGCGGCAACTGGCCTTCGGCGGTGGTGCAGGCCATCATGCGGTTGCGTCCCATCGAGAGTCCCGCCGGACACTGTGCGCGCATGTCCTGTTCCTTGCGGAAGACGATGATGAGCGGCGGCGGATCCAGCGCGAGATCGGGTTTGCCCATGGCTGATCCGAGGGCGAAGCTGAACTGTTCGAACTGACTGAGCGCCTGGGTTGCGGAACGGCGGCCGTCGTCGCTGACGGCTTCGAAGGAACCAAGGCGCGCTTTGATCCAGTGCGGCTCGGCGGCCGATGCCGCTGCGCAGAAAGCAAGTACCGACCAGAGAACGCGAATGCCGGACATGCTGTTGCCATTGTAACGTCCGGGCCGGGCGCTCGCATGATGCATAATCAAGTTGACTGACCTATGGTCGAAGACCTGATCCGCCGCGCCCGGCGCCGGTTTCTGCTGAACGAAACGCTTGCGCAAACCGCGTTTGCCGCGGCCGTCGCGATCGGCGGGTTCGCGCTGCTGCTGATCGTCGGCACGCGTTACATGCAATGGTGGACGCTCGGGATCTTCGCCGCGGTGGGCATCGCGATCGGTTCCTGGCGCGTATACAAACGCACGCCGGATCCCTACACGGCAGCCGTAAAGGTCGACGAGCATGCGCGGCTGCACGACGCGCTTTCGACCGCGCTGTATTTTTCCGAGCATCCCAAAGGCTCGGCCGCCTTCCTCGACGCCCAGCGCAAACAGGCGGATGCGACGGCGGGGTCGGTGCGCCTCGAAGAAGCCATGCCGTTCGTCGTGCCGCGTTCGCTTTACGCCATGGCGACGTTGTGCGTACTGGCGTCGGTGCTGATCGCGCTGCGCTTCGGCGCGGGACACGGCATGGATCTGCACGCGCCGCTGACGCAGTTCATCATCGAGGATCAGGCCGCGCAGACGGCGCAGAACGCGAAGAACGCGAATCCGAAGTCCCAGAAGCAGTGGATGCAGGAAGCGCAGTCGCTGCTTTCGAAACTCGGGACACAACCGAACCCCAACGAACCCGCGCCGGGCGATCCCGACTCCCTCGAAAAAGCGCTGGAGCAGGCGCTTCAGAATCCCTCCGATTCCGCCACGGCCGGCGACAAAGGCGGGCAATCCGGCAGGGGCGGGCAGACGAAGGAAGGCGCATCGGATCAGACGCCCAACGGCGATCCGCTGGATAACGCCGAAGATGCGAACGCGGACAAGAACGCGCAGCAGGGATCCGAGTCAAAGGCCGGCGACAAGAACGGCAAGCCGAGCGCCGGGAAGAACGCGAACCCCGGAAAGCAGGAAGGACTGCTTTCGCGACTGAAGGACGCTCTTTCGAACATGGTCAGCACCGATCGCAACGAGGCCGGCGCGCAGCAGGGTCAGCAAACGGCGAAGAACGATGCGGCGAAGCCGCCGGGACAGCCCAATCAGAAGAGCCAGAGCCAGTCCGATGCGCAGACCGGTCAGCCCGACGCCGACGGTCAGAGCGGTCAGCAGTCGCAGGGCAAGATGAGTTCGAAGTCGGATTCGCAGCCGGGCAAGGGCGGCAGCGGGGTCGGCAGCGAGAACGGCTCGAAGGAGATTAAGGAAGCCGCGCAGCTGAAGGCGATGGGGAAGATCAGCGAGATCATCGGGCAGCGCGCGGCGACAGTATCCGGCGAGACTTCGGTGGAAGTGCAGTCTGGAGATCAGAAACTGCGCACGGATTATTCGAACACCGCGGCCACGCACGGCGAGACCGATGGCGACGTCACGCGGGACGAGATCCCGCTTGCGGTGCAGGCTTATGTGCAGCAGTATTTCGAGCAAGTGCGAAAAGCCAAACCGCAGACGAAAGCGCCCGCGGGGCAATAAGCGATCAACATGTGGGGTCAGGGCTTCGGCCCTGCAAGCCGGCCTTCGGGCCGGCTGGACTCGCTGGAAAGCGAGTCCGCAGCCTGGAAAGGCCGCCCCACAATCTGATTACGCCATCACTCGCCAGGAAATGCGAAAAGCCAGGCCGCAGAGTAAAACCGCTCCCTCACGGTCGCGGCTCGGAAATATTTCGGCTCGGAAATGTCGCGGCTCGGAAATTGCCGCCGCTCCTTTTCCGAGCCGCGCGCGTGAGCTAGTGTGCCGTCCCGGCTAATTCTTTACAACGGCGAACTTTGTCGAGAATAACGTCGGCGGATGC
>JASHSD010000100.1 GCA_030036985.1 Bryobacteraceae bacterium | reverse complement strand
GCTTTTGCCGTCAGCCAAAGCCAAAATCAGCGAGGCGACGAACACATCCCGCGCCTCCAGAGTGCGCGACCGGGACCACCGGGTCAGTTCCTCGCGCTCAAACTCAGTCAATAGCCTCAATCTTCCATAGCCTCCCATATGGGCCGGCGTTTGGAAACTTTAAATGGTTACATCATCGCAGGGACAGCCCCGGTAGTGTGCCCGCATGCGGACGGCGCCAAGAGCCGGCTTCCCGCTTCATACAATCCCGAAAAGAAGATTCTGTATGTACCGTTGGTTGAGGCCTGTATGGGATCTGGTCCCGGTAACGGGCGGCGGCCGCGCGCTCTTGTCGACGGGCGTTCGTCCGGCCACGCGGTCTCGTCCGGATTCGGACGGCAAGTACGGTCGGGTGGAAGCCATCAACATGGCGACGCGCGAGGTGGTGTGGACCGAACGCCATCGTGCGCCGGTGTCGAGCGGCGCGCTGGATACGGCCGGCGGGGTGATCTTCAACGGCTCGATCGACCGGTTCTTTCGCGCTTACGACGATCAGACCGGCAAACTGCTGTGGGAGACGCGCTTGAGTGACGTGCCGAGCAACGCGCCGATTTCGTACGCGGTGAACGGCAAGCAGTATATCGCGATCGGCGTGGGCAACGGCGGGGCACAGGCGACGGGATTTGCAGCACTGACGCCGGAAATTCAGAACCTCGACCGTGCTCCGGCGGTGTGGGTGTTTGAATTGCCGTGATCGCCGCTGGGCGCTGATCGAGCGAGTCCGCCGTATGGTCGCAAACTGCAGGATCATTCATCGATAAATACCCGTAAACGGCCAGGCGGTGCGTTTCTGGGCGGAACTCCGGAATATCCACGGCATTGGCATCGGCCGACTCCATGAGATTCACTCTTGGGCCACGAAGCAGGAAATAGACTGGGCTTTGGTACGAAATTCCATGAGCGATGAGGCCAAAACGCTCCTCAAGAAACGGCCGGCGGGAGCCGCCGTCGTCACCTCGACGTCATAGCAATCGTCATACATCCATTGGGGCCGCCGCTCGATCCGGCCTATCGGCAAATCTTACGCAAACGCCATGATGTCTCCCACCAAGACGCCCGGAAAGTAATCCGCTGCGGAGTCCGCATAATGCTCGCCATAGTGCCGCATTGGCGACGAGCCTCTCCACGGACGACCGCCGGCGTTGCCTTGAACACCGCATATGTCTGCCCATATACGGCCCACTATGGCGGCAATGACCCGCCGATCGCGATTAGCGCAGCAGCTTGCAGCGCAAACCGCCCTTTCGTCAGCAGCAGCGAAAGCTTGCGCTCTCTTACGGGCATTGGCAAATAAGGTTACGAGGTCGGGAAGCCAGGAGCAAGGGATAGAAGAGAGCAAGCGCCTCTACGGCGTCCCGAAACGGACTCCGGTTGGACTCCATGATCGCGGTTTGGGAGATTCCACGTCTGTAAATCCTGAGGAATTTGGTCGGGCCGCCGGATTTGAACCCGGAACCCCTTGCACAATTCGCCGGCTGCGCATGAAACGGTTCTCGCCGGCGACTCACATTACTACTTGCGCCAACGCAAAACCGGCCCGCACCGCGGCGCGTTTGCGGAAAGAAAGTTCGTCAGGAGAACCCGATGCCAAACGTTGCATTTCACCATGAAGTCCTCTCACTTGTACGGAAGAGTTCTTCCGCCCTGCCACTGCCCGCCGGAGGCGACCCGAAGTTCGCCGAACTGGGAGCTATCGGCCCCGATCTTTATCAATACATCCCGGTCTCTACCGCGCTGGCAAAGGCCCTGGATAAGAGCTTCAAGACCGCGCTGGCGACGGGCGGCGCGCCCACTATCGCGTCCATCGTCAGCGATCCGGTATTGGGCCCCGAACTCCAGAAGGTTCCCATGATGGCAATTTATTCCCTGGTGTGCCAGGAAATCGTGGAACCTTTCTGGCCTCACTTCCATAATGAAGCCAAAATCCTCGCCGAGCTCGCCCCGATCGCGGCTGCGCAGAATAACGGCAAGCTCCAGGCCCTCGGCGGCATAGCGGTCATTGACACGGACGCCAAGGCTCTGGGTAAGCTTCCCCCGGTCATCAGTACGATGATCCAGATGATTCCGCTGCTCCTCGAATTCGCCCCTCCGATCGAGGCTCCTTCATCCAGCCCGACAGCCAAGCCTTGGGACCCGACGACCGGCCGGCCCGCTGAGTTTCTGCGCTGGCATCATACGAACAAGCTGGCGCAGACTCTGTTCAGTTCCGCAACCACGGCGGATCAGAAGACCTACGCCTACGGATATCTATGCCACATGGCCGGGGCGGTGTGCGGCGAGCCTTTCATCAACACCGTCGTGGGCGGCCCTTATCGGACGCATTGGTGGCGCAACCGCTTCGTGGCCAATTTTGTCGATTCCTGGACGTTCGGACGCTATGAGCCGCCCATCGGAATGAATCCACAGGCCTCCATGTCGGGGGATACGCCGACGCCAACCTATCCGAACTGGCCTGACATCACGCAGTCCAATCTTCAGGCCAATTTCGACGTCGCTGGTTTCGCGCCGGCCAACGCGGACCTGATTCCCGAAGCTGTCCGGCGAGTCGGTGTCGGTCTGGACGCCGGCGATGCCTTCCTGACCTTCAATGCGAACGCAACGGGCGTTCTCAACTACGTTCATTCCGCCATTACGTCGACGTATCCACTGTTGCGGCCGCCGGATTTCATTAACGACCCGATCGCGAAAGCGCTGGTCGGTCTCTACGGCGTCGTGTGGGTGATGACGTCGGGATTCACCACTCCCCCGCCGCTGCCGGCTCCGCCCCCGGGCGGGGCTGAGAATCCGCCCTCGTGGGTGAACACGAGCGGAGGCACTCCACCGCCCCCGGTTCAGGGAGGGCCTTCCACGGGAGCGACCGTTTGCGGCGTCCTGCTGGCGATCCTCTCGGCGCTGGCGTTCGCCGCCGCAGATCTGGCGGGCGGATCGGCCGCGCTTGCCGGCGCCATCGCGGAGTTCGACTCGGGCCACGGCATCGACTGGGCCGCTGTCCAGAACGATGTGTTCTGGCTGACGATGACTCTCACCAACATCCAGCAGGCCCTCTTCACGAGTCTGGCCCTCGGCGGGGTTGGGTATCCGATGCCCAGCATGCTCGGAGGCAATTCGAGCGGTTCCTGGGAGCCTGTGACTCCGGCCATGCTCGGGGTGGTCTTCAAGAATGCCGGAGTCGGCGAACCGGATAATCACCCGCTCACACGCCTGTCCCACCGGGAAACCGACGCCTCCGACTATCCCGCGCAAATGGACCAGACTCCGCCCGTGGCGGGATCGACCCTTGGCGCCGATGCCTTCTACTCGTGGTACCCCGGCGTTCTGGGCGGCGACAACACCCAGATCGAGCAGCCGCCGGTTTCCGAGTTTCCGCCGACCAAAACGGTCAATCCATCCGCCGACTTCGTGCCGGCATCGTTGTATCCGGATCTCGTCGTGGATCAATCTCCCGCGGTCGGCCAGGGGATCTTCACGCTGCCCACGTTCCCGTCCGATAACGAGTATTTCGGCGATTCCCTTTCGAACGCGCTGCTTCTGCTGGCGCAAACCCCCGGGAAGCTCCCCGATTACAACCTGGACGGAGATCGAGGTTACGGCTGGCTGAACTGGAATCCTCAAGCCCCGGGGATTCCCGTGCACCTCCATCCCGGAAATTATCCATCAAGCGGCACGGTCGTCGTCGTTCCCGAGTAAGAGTTCCCGAACAAGAGAAGAGAAACGAATCAGGAGGAAACGAACATGAGTCCAGTAAAAGGCAACAACACCGGGGACAACGACCCCGGCAAAGGAGGTCCCGGATACACCCCGTGGCTGTTGGTTCACTATGAGTTCCCAGGAGACTCGGGAGCCCGGCCCTTGGCGCCGGGGACCGTATTCTGGGAATCGCCCGACGTCTGGAGCGAAGGCTCTCTGGGCAAGAATCAACCGGTGGTTGGCGAACCCACTCAGGTGTACGGGCAGGTCACCAACCTGGGCGCCGAGACTGCCGTGGGCGCGATCATCAAGTACTGGTGGGCGA
Organism: Bryobacteraceae bacterium; assembly: GCA_030036985.1. Taxonomy (GTDB): domain Bacteria; phylum Acidobacteriota; class Terriglobia; order Bryobacterales; family Bryobacteraceae; genus BOG-234. Next base: position 2,260 of record JASHSD010000100.1, on the reverse strand, counting down.
ACCCGTCCCTCGCGATCACCGAGGCTACGGCCAACCTGATCGGGACGGCCACCGGTCTGACCATCCCCAGCATGAATATGATCCCGTTTCCGTGTCCGACGGATTGGACGCCGGTGGAGCAGAACGGCGGGCATGAATGCCTGCTGATCGAAGCGTTTCTGCCCGTCTTCGATCCGCTCACCGATCCGATGCAGCCCGTCTACGATCGGCATGTCGGCCAGAAAAACGAATCTCTCGTCACACTGCCCGCCGGGCAGTCGATGCATTTCCAGCTCGACGCCTTCAACTTTTCACAGCACCCGCAGGAAATCGCCATCGAGGCAACTCGCGGCGTGATGTCACACGCTCTGAACGCGCGCCTCGAAGCTGCCCCGTATACGCCGGGACATGGCGAGGTGGTTCCGAATCTGCAGGTGGCCGCGAAGGCCACGAGGCACGTCGGGCACGCCTCGAAATCCGCGAATCGTTTGCTCTCCCGGCCCGCCGAAGGGGCGCATCGCCTGGGCACGCCGCTGGCGAGTATAACCAGGGTGTTCGAACCGGGTGAGATTCGTACTGTCGAGGTCACGGGAAAGCTCCCCCCCAATGCCCGTCCGGGAGAAATTTACCCCCTGCGGATCTTCCAGCGCGTCGGAGACACCGTGGTTGGAGGGTACACGATTTACCTTACGCCGGCACAATAACCGGCGATTACGGTGCGCGGACCACGTCAGCCAGGTTCGTGCATTCGCGGCCTCGTCGCGTACCGTGCGGCGGGGCCTTTTTTTTACCGACGTGCGGGGATCGAAACTCACTGGTCCTGATCGAAGCGACGCGAACTGCCGGTCAATCGCGAACCCGGGTTGCGGGGCGCTCCCTATGTTAAGTTGGAAAGTAAAGACGCCACGCCGCTTAGGTATTTTTTCAATCGCTATTGAGCCGGTAGCTCAGTTGGTAGAGCATCGCACTTTTAATGCGGTGGTCGCGGGTTCGATCCCCGCCCGGCTCACCAATATTTTCAATCAGTTAGCGGAGTTCGCGAATTTGTCTGACACCAACGTCTGACACCGTTTGGTTGCTTGTGAGAGCAGATACTCCGCCAGTTTCCGGCTTTGAGACACTTGGGGGCGGCTACCCGATTCTGAAGGTTTGCACTCGCCTTGAGCACATTTTCGGCGGACCAAAGGACATTCCGGCATAGCGCCCTCCAGAGAGGGACTGCATGCTTGGGTTGCACAAGGCTTCCATTTCGACCGCTGGACTGCTGATAGATCGATGTGTATTCGTTAATACATGATCGACGATCAGCCCAGCCCTGACGAAGGTTCGCCAACGATCCCTGTTCCGGAGAAAACTCCCGGAAACACGCTCGACACGTCGGACACTGGCGATGACGTGCAGTTGCGTTTTCGCTACCAGCACGCCTACGCTGCGATCCAATGCCTCCGTATGCTGTCGTCGACCGGTGGCCCCAAGGCAGTCTATTGCGAAAATCACGAGGACGTTCTCATTGAGAACAACGACGGGAAATTCGTTGGGGTTCAAGTTAGGCGCTACTTAGGCTGAATCTGGCGGGCCATAAGAGCGACCTTCTGGCACACCTACCGTGATTTGGTCGATGCAATCGGTCAAACGCGTGACTTGGCATCGTCGTGCACGCTGAAAACCGTCTACCGGATTGCGGACAATCTGATTCATCGAACCCTTATTGCATCTTCGCAACATCTGGGAGGTAACGTCCTCGACCTTTACATACCCGGCACGAACATCGAAGACGTCCGTGAGAACCTCCTCCTAGCTGGACAGAAGATACTTCCGGCCGATATCGAAAACGTCATCGATCAGTCTCTGTCGGAATCTGCCAGCAATCTACTCGTGACGAGTGGACTCGTGCCTGCGGAATTGCTGCCACCCGGAATGGACGTGATCCGACAGAAGCTGGCGGCTGGCGGCGTCCAGCAGGCGCGTGTCGGCATCATCGAAGACTCCGTCGCGAGCATCCAAAAAACGTACATGGAATGGACCTGTAAGGGCGAGGTCAGGACAGCCAACGAGAAGTTTCAGCACCTTCAGGCACTTGTCCGGGGTAACAGTTCAGGTCCTGTAAAAGTCGCGTGGCGGAAATCTTTAATAATCTTAGGCTTGGACCTGGATATTGCTTGAAAAACTTGGCAGTGTATATGTTTGAGGGCATCGCATCGCCAGTCTCGCGAGGAAGATCCGTTAAAACCGGAGCAACTGGAGCAACCGGAGCAACTGGAGCAACTGGAGCGTGAAAACG
>JASHSD010000099.1 GCA_030036985.1 Bryobacteraceae bacterium | reverse complement strand
ATTCGCACCAGATAATCCCGGCACTCGGCTTCCCGCGAGAATCGGGCTTCAAACTCCGTGATCGTCTGCGGATAATCCTCCATGAACGAAAACACTACATCTTGGGGTCGGCTGAGTCAAGTGGATACCCAGTAAACGTTTTCTGAGCCGTTATCTGTAGATGCCCGCGAAAAGGTCCGCACGATCGCGTCTTCGCGATTCCACTGCGGGAAAAGGAGAATAATGTGTCAGAGCAGACAGAACAGGTTTCAATCGGCGTTCCGTTACCGCGAAAGCGAGTTGTGTTCACGGAAGGCGGCAAAGGAGGCGTCGGGAAGACCGGCTTCATGATTCACCTGGCGGAATGGTTTCTCACCAATGAGATTCCATTCACGCTCCTCGATCTCGATACCGAGAACAAATCGCGCGGCAGCCTTAAACACTACTTCGACGGTCTTGCCCGGAAGATCAACATCCACACGGAAGCAGGACTCGACACGTTCATCGACTGCCTCTCCGGCGGCGCGCCCGTCGTTCTCGCCGACATGGGCGCCGGATCGGGTCAGGTCGCGTTGAACTGGTTTGAGACGATGTATCCCGATCTGGCGGATCAGGGGATTCTGTTCACCGCGATCGGAGTCGTCACCTCGGACCCGGCCAGCGTGGAAAGCGTGTTGAGTTGGGCTGCACGCCTTCAGAACCGGGTGCATTACGTAATTGTCGAGAACGCCACTTCTCCGCAATCCGACTTCTCCTATTGGCGGGAAAGCGACCAGAGCACCCGCTTCCGCGAGGCCTTTCGGCCCGCCGTGCTCTCCGTGGAATACCGACTGGCGGAGCTTGAGAATGCGTCGCGACAGCACGGCGTCACGCTGGCACAAGTCGCTCAGCGGAAGGTCGACCTGCCGGAATTGCAAAAGGCCTCGTTTGTGATTCGGGCCCAGAGCTACCGCCGCCGATTGTTTCAGGAGTTCGACAAGGCGAAGGAGTTCTTTCTCCCATGACGAACGCTGTAGTGGCGCTGACAGAGCCTGCGGCGAATCCGGATCTGAAGTGGGTGGAAGACGTGGCCGCCCTGCTGCCGGAAGAGGAGCGTCTCGGCTGGTATCGGAATGTGCGGCCCTGGCTGCGCGTGCTGCCTCCGGACGACGATGTCGCGCACCTTGCCTATTCGATGGGGTACCTGGCGTTGCTCACTCGCAGCACCCCGGCACTGATCGCCTCCGAACGAGCGGCGCTGACGACCGCCCTTGAACGCCTCTCACGTGAGACAAGCGCGTCCGTAAAAACGACAGCGGCTTATCATCAGGAGCTCAACGCCCGGTTGAGCCGGCTGCCGGCTGAGATTGCCGATGGTCTTCGACCTGACGCCCTCGCCGATCGGATCGTCGCTCAGGTTCGGCAACAGTTTCTGGGCAGCGGAATACCTGAGGCGGGAAGGCTGCTCAGAGAAGAAGGAGATCGACTGCGCGAACTGGCGGCCGAACAGATCCGAACGTCTTCCGACCTGCGTCAGGAACTGATTGACAGCGGCAACCGCGCCAGAAACGCGTGGGATTCGGCGCTGAAGGCAGCGGACCGAGCTACGAAATCCATCGACCATTGGAATCGCGAAATGTGCAAGGTTCAGTGGATCTCCCTTGGACTTACGCTTTTGATCGGCGTGCTCCTGGGCGCGTTTCTCTATTGGTCCGCATTAAATCCGCCGCCACCCCGTCTTCCACAGCCTGAGACGCCGATTCAACAGTCGCAGCCCTCAACTATCCCGGCAGGAAAAGCAGGCCGTCATGCAGCGAAGTAATGCAGGCTCGCGGTCGGGAGAGGTTTCGCGCAGAGAATGGGCAATCGGAGAATTGGCACCGGACTCACCGCACACCGTCCGAAGCGAACCGCCTCTGGAACAGCATTCTTCCATCAAGGAGGTTGCAGAACTGTGGGGTCTCTGCGAAAACTCGGTGCGCGACCTTTTCAAGGCAGAGCCGGGTATCCTACGCATTCAACGCCCAAAGTCGCGATACAAACGCGCCTACACCACAATCCGAATCCCCAAGAGCGTTCTGGAGAGGGTCCACTGCCGGATGTCTCTGGTCTCGTAGGGTGCCACCCGATAGGGCGGAATAAGGCGGCGGACTCCGCCTTATTCCGCCTTATTCCGCCGATTAAGGAACCAGACGGCGCCACGTCCCCGGCCTGCGGAGCCGATCAAATCGAGCCGTTTCAGGTGCAGAAGATCGTCTCGAAACGTCCTCTCGGGAACATCGGGCCCAACTTGTGCGCGCAGGGCGGCAAACTGAATTGTCTCCCGATCGGCCAGCGTCAGCAGTACCTTACGCTGCCGGGCGGTCAGGTCGTGGCTGACTCGGTGAGGCGCGATATACCCGCTCGGAATGAAGCGAATTCCAACCGCGCCGCCTTGCTCGACAAATTCGGGTTCGGGATGTCCCGCCTGCAGACAAAGCTCGATGATTCGTTGTGTTCCGCGTCCCCATCGTTCCACCAGTCCTCTGCGGTAGAAGACTTCGGCGATCAGCGGGTTTCTGGGTCGCGACAGGTGATCGCGGCGCAACTGGTCCACTGAAACTCCAAACGGCAGGTTGCCGTCGCTCCAGATTTCCAGCCGGTCGTCCAAAACCGCAACACTGACAGCGCCGCCCGCGACCGAATAGTCCCTGTGACAAAACGCGTTCACCAATGCTTCACGCAGAGCCAGCAGCGGGAAGAGTGGCTCGTCCACACGCTCGAACACTCCAGGCTCGACCCGGCCAGCGACGGGGAGATGACGCCTCAGGAATTCCAGCGACGCTCTCAGCAGTTCAAGCGCATGCCCCTGTATCTGGCGCTGATCGAGGAACTCCGTCTTGGCGACGCCGCGAAAGCGAGCCAGTCGAAGCTGGCATTGTGGGTATTCCGGAAGAGGTCGTTTTCCAAAGACGACCACCGCGGCGTTGAGTATTTGTCCGTTCGCTCGCACGCCGAGGCGGTCGAGCAAGTCGCCCGGATCGGTGGCGGCCGCGGCATCGAGACGACCACTCGCGATCGCAGCTCTCGCCGTCTGAGCCACCTCTTCCAGATCAAGATCGTCCAGACTCAATGAACTCGCCGTATTCTCCCACCGTCGCTGCGAGTGAGCACGGTCGAGTAGAAGCAGGCGGTAACGGTCCTGCGGCATCACGCCGGTGGCAGACCCCGATTCTCTGATATGGTCGTCCGTCATAGGTGAATGGCAGCGACTGCGGATCATTGGAAGTCCGCAGGACAATCACCTCACGGCCGGATGACACCGGAACTTGCTCCAACTGCACCGGGGCAGGTGGCTCAAAGCGCCGCAAAACCTGCGCGATGTCCTGAAGAGTGCTGTCCGAGACTGCCTGGCCTGGAATGGAGCCATCGGGCGCCACGCCCAGCAGGACCGATCCGCCTCTGCCGTTCAGGAACGCGCACAACGTCTCCCCGGCTCGTGGCAGTTGCCCGGAAGATTTCTTGAACTCCAGAGTCTCCGACTCGCCCTGCTTCACGAGCGCTGTGATATCGCTGAGGGTCATGTGTGAGCCGGGCCGTGCCGGTTATACCGCTTTGGACTTCCCGCTCTCGATGACAGCGAAGCCTTCCCACGTTTTCGCCACATGCGCCCTGAGGATGTTCTGCCGCGCCTGCACCCATGATGCGTAGTGCTTTTCCGTGATGCGAACACTGCTGTGACCCAACAGCACCGATACCTCTTCCATGGGCACACCTTTCTTCAGAAGCTCAACGGCAAAGGTGTGCCGAAATCGATGCGGATGCGCTCCCGCGATTTTGGCCGCCTTGAATACACGACCCAACTTCCGCCGCCAAAGATCGCTGGTGGTCTCCATCCGAAGGGATTCCGGCCCGGTGAACAGATACTTTCCATGACGGAGTTCGATGCGGCGAATCGTATTCATCACGAAGGGAGGCAGGGGCACGTACACATGCGTACCGCTCTTTTGTGTATAGAGGAAAAGATCGTCGCCTTTGAATCGGTCGATCGTGAGGAGGGATGCGTCGCCGATTCTGAGGCCGGAATAGCGAAGCAAAAGAACGAACGCCAGCACCTCATCATTCGAAACGTTCTGGATGCGGACCTCGCGGCAAGCTTTTACGATCCGCTCCATTTCGGCCGGTTCAAATGGCAGCTTGTGACTCTCACGGATATTCGCCGGGCCGCGCACGATTTTGGCGGGGTTGACGCCGATCCAGCAGTTCTCGGTTGCGAACCGAAAGAACGCTTTGACGCGTTCGAGTTTCTTCAGCGCGGTCCGCGGACCCAATTGCCAGGAGTCCCGGAAGTCACGCAGGGCGTTCGCATCGATTTGCTTCAGATACACGAAGCCCTTCTTGGCCGCGAACTGATCGAGATGCTTAAGCATCAACCGGTATTTCTTGAGGGTGGATTCGCTGAGCCTGCGGCCCGATTCGGCGTCCTTCAGAAACGCCTCTTTCGCGTCAGCGATGGTGATCGGGACCGCGGATTTGTCCTCCGGTAGCGGGTCCCACGATCCGCGCGCCTCGGCTTCCATGAGGCGTTGCTGCGCGCGTTGCCAGTTCGAGGTCTGGAGGCTTTTGCGAACGAACGCCTCGCCGCATTTCCCTTCGACGTGGATCGGGCAACTGCATTTCCGGTAGCCTCGGTCCAGCCGGTCGCGACCTGCGGAACAGCGCTTCGTATGGAGGCGGTACAACGACAACATGCTTCCATCGTATAGCAATCCGCTACGATCCTATTACGATCAGGATTACATCCACCTATAAATTATTTATTTTAAAGGAAAAACTATGGCGGTGAGGGTGGGATTCGAACCCACGGAACCCGTGAGGGTTCAACGGTTTTCGAGACCGCCCGATTCAACCGCTCTCGCACCTCACCGT
>JASHSD010000003.1 GCA_030036985.1 Bryobacteraceae bacterium | reverse complement strand
CGCCGCGATCGAACGCAGATAGGCGACGATGGTGAGCGATTGGAAATCGCTGAAGTTGTTCGGCGGCATCGCGGTGCCGGGGATGCCGGTGCGGATGATGGCGGCGATGTCGTCGTCATCTTTGGCGCGGCGGAATTTGTTGTGGCCGAGATCGATGCCGGGAACGCCGTTGCCCTCGGCGCCGTGGCAGATCGCGCAGTTGGCGCGGTAAAGACGGCCTCCATCCTCCACGTCAATCGGGGTGAAGCTGTGCTGGCCGAAGAGGCTCGCCTGGCAGACGGCGATCAGGGCCAGGAAGAACAGAACCCTCGTCATTTAACGCACAGTATATTCCACATGCGAAACTGAAAATGCGGCAGGCTGCGGACGGATAGCCGCTCGCGCAAGCGGGAGGAAAGTCCGGTCTCCACAGGGCAACGTGCCGGCTAACGGCCGGGGGGAATCTCTCAAAGGGATTTTCACGGAAAGCGCCACAGAAAAAATACCGCCGGTTTCGTCTTAAAAGCGGCGCCGGTAAGGGTGAAATGGTGCGGTAAGAGCGCACCGCGGACGGAGTAATCCGGCCGGCAGGGCAAGCCCCACGCGGAGCAAGACCAAATAGGGGAGAAGGAGCGGCCCGCTCCGTTAAACTTCCGGGTAGGTCGCTACGGTTTGGCGCGAGAGCGCACAGACGAAGAGTCGGGCAGTAATGCCCGGCCCAGACGAATGGCTATCGCCCGCAAGGGTACAGAAACCGGCTTATAGTTCGCGTCTGCCGCAAAATTAAAAGCCGGCCGGGCTTTTGACCCGGCCGGCTGTTTACTTCAGTTTTTATAGCTGCCCGAACTTACCTGGGGCAACCCTTGGCTTTGATCTCCCTCTCGGGAGCGGGCATGAGACCAGGCACATTCGGAGGCGTGGAGCCGCCGGGGATGAACCAGATCTCGACGCGCCGGAACTGCGCTTCCGCGCCGGTGGCCGTCGCGCCGCGGCGTTCCTTGACCGAGTTATCGGTGAAAGGCATGGGCGGATCGGTCTGATCGGTGCCCGCGTATGCCACCTGCACGCGGCTGAGATCGAGCGACGGGCAGATGCCCTTGCCGGCGCTCAGCACCGCGGCCGTGTTGTAGACGCGCTCCCTGTCGAGGTTAGCCGCGGCGCGGCCGGTCTCGCCCATGGCGCGATGTCCGATCAGGATAATCTTCGAATTCGGATCGGCCTGCAGCTTCGGCGTCAGAACCTCGATGAGGTAGCGCTTGGCGGCATTGTTGACCCGCGAACTGCGATTCGGGAACTCGATGTCCACTCTCGATGCCGGCACCACATAGGTAACGGTCACGTTGGCGGTCGCGCTCGCCGTTTCGTTCTTCGTATCGGTGGCCGTGGCGGTCAGCGTGACATTCTGCTGCTGCTGGCCGGGGCCGTTGGGGTTGAACGTCATGCTGGAGGAATCGAACGTATTCCCCGTGATGGTTCCGGCGCTGGCCGTGTAGGTGATATTGGCGGCGCCGCCGCAGGCGGAAGGCGTGGCCATGGCGTTCAGCGGAAGTCGGTCGCCATAAGCGATGGTCGACGGCGAAACGGTGAACGAAATCGACGGCGGACCCGACTGGCGCACCTCCACCGTCACCGGAGACGAGGTCGCCGTGGATCCGGGGACGCTCACGGTAACCGTGACAGTCTTCTCACCGGAAGTCGTCGTCGGCAGATTGAATGTGGAGCCGGTGCCGCCTGGCGCAGGCTGATTGTTGACGCTCCACTGATACATCGGCGTCTGGTTGGGCAGCCAGCCGCTGGCCGTCACGGTAAGCGCGAGATTGTCGCCCGGGCAGACGGCGCGCGCGCCTTCGATCGCGCCCACCTGGATGTGGGCTACGGGCGGCGGAGGCGGCGGAGGAGCCGCCGCGACCGGCGGTGGCGGCGGCTCGTGATATCCGAAGCGGAACACGGCGCCGACTGTAAAGGCCAGCGAGCTTTCACCGTGATTATGAGTAATGAACAGCGATCCTGTTCCGTACGGTATGCTCGGCAGACCGAAATCCGCCGTCTTCGGCGTCCATAGGCCGCGCACATCGTACTGCAGGCCGAAATGGCGGTTGAAATTATAGTCGAGGCCGAAGCCGTACATCAACGCGGCATAGGTCTCCGTCTTGAAACCGGTGGACACCAGCGTTATCGGGGTTCCCACCTGCGTGATGGAGCCGTTCGCGAGATACGTGACGGCTGCCGGCCCGGCTACGAAATAGGGCCGCCATCTGGAATCGCGCGGCTTCAGGAAAAAGTCGACGCCGAGCGAGTACTGGGTATTATGTGAACCGATGGTTACGTAATTCGGATCGTTCGCGGGCAGGAGCACCAGGCGGTTGAAGCCCAAGGTGAACGCCTCCTCGAGACTCACGTATCGGCTGAAGTTTTCGGTAACGCGTTCGCCCAATTCCGGACGCGCTTCGAAGTAGTGGTTGCTGTCGCGGCCCGCGCTGCCCTGATAGATCTGGTACCACTGCGTACCGAAAAAAGCGGTGAGGTCCACCAGCGACCAGCCGCCTTCGGGAGGGTCGGGCACTGCATTTCCCGAACCGGAAGACGACACGTTCTGCGGCAATGCGGGAACTGCTGTCACGAGCGCCGCGAAGACCGTGAGCAGGGTGTTGCGCAATTGGAACCGGTTGGACTTCGACCTCGCTGTCATAGGTTCATTCCTCTTTCAGAATTTTCTTACTCTCAAAATGACCAACGTCCTTACCTGGAACTCCGGACGGCCAACCGGCTCTGCGCCGGCGCCGGACCCTCCGTTTCAATGCTGTTCGATAAAACCCCGCGCCTTGGGAACAAGGCGAAAAGCCGTTCCGGATCTTCCGGAAGTATGAATAACGACGACGGCCAGGAGCGCCCGCGCCCTTCGTCGTCCATCGCAGACCAGTTTTTGCCGCCGTCCGTCGAGCGGAAAACCCGGCCGCCCTGCGCCGCAAAAGCCTCGCCCGGATGTGTCGGATGGAAGAGCACGGCGCCGACCGTCTCGGCCTGCAACCCTGTCGCCTTCACCCACGAAAGGCACCCGTCGGTAGAGCGGAACAAACCAGTCGATGTAGCGGCCAGCGCCGTCTCGCCGTCGAAAGCCAAGCCATACCAGACCGTGGCCGGCGTGGGTTCGCCGCAAGCCTTCCAAGTCGAGCCCGCATCGTTGCTCGCAAACGCGCCATGCGCGCCCAGCGCCGCGACCGTACCGTCTCCGGAGCGCTCGAGAGAAGCGACCGCGCCGGTGTTGTGTGCCGCCAACGCCCAACCGACGCCGTCCGCGCTGCGATACAACCCCTCGTTCGTACCGGCCAGCAGAACGCCATGCGGCAGAGCCTGTAGAGACGTGACTTGGCCCATAGCCGGCGTCAGGCTGGTCTTGCCGGTCCAGGTCTTGCCGCTATCCGTCGATTTATACAACGCATGATAGCCGGCCGCGAATAATATGGCAGGCTGATCGGGAGCGGCCGTCAGCATCCGAATATCCTGACCCGGTTCGCCGGGAGAGCGCTGCCATCGCGCTCCGAAATTGTCGCTTCGGTAGATGCCGCCGGACCCCGGCTCAAAAATGGTGCCGGCGTAGAGCACACCCTTCGATCCCGTCAGCGCCGTAAAATTCCGATTGGTGAAACCCGCGTTGATTTCGCGCACGGTCTTGCCGCCGTCCGTGCTCACCATCAGACCCGCGGTGGAGGAGGCGAAGAAGATGCGCAGCGGCACCTGGGCATCGTAGGCGATCGACCGGACGGCCTGCGTAGTGACCTCGCGCCAGAGATGGCCATCGTCTTCCGAGCGCAGCAGACCCGCCGTGGTGCCCGCGAAAACGACATGCGGCCGGCGGGGATCGAGCGAAACGAACCAGGTCCGGAATGCGCCCTTCGGGGTAGGCAGCTTGTTCCAATGGCCCGCGCTGTCGGAACTCTGATACAGACCGCTGCAGGCGCTCGCGAAGACCTCCTGCGAGTGACGCGA
>JASHSD010000098.1 GCA_030036985.1 Bryobacteraceae bacterium | reverse complement strand
CGCGCCAACGTTCCAGCAGTTTCGGACTCAGTTGGTATTTCCGCGCGATTTCACCGGTCGTGGATCCGGAATCCAGCGCGCGCATGGCCGCGATCTTCAGATCGCGACTGTAGACAGCTCGGGACAAATCCATTCCTCACTCCGTTCAATGTATTTGTTCCCTTAACTCGCTGTCTCATTTTCGGGGTTCACTCCAGTTTTTCGCCAAACATCCGAGATAAGAGCCGTGTGCGTTAGCAGCGCACGCACGGATCTGTGCGGGGGGTGTCGGGCAACCGGCATCCCTACCGCGACCGGCGGATTGGCAATCCGCCTGGCCTGGAGCGGCAGCAACCCGGATTTCTTTGAGGGCCTGTGGAAATATAAAACTGCAAGTACCGGGCGAAAGCCTGCCAGCACCGCAATTGGATGGCAACCCAAATTATGCCAGCCACAATAAAATGCGGTTGCGCGGCGGCGCTGACTTGTGCTTCCCGCCTTATCTTAGCGCCTATGGGCGAAAGCCCGGCTACAGAGCCGAAGCCTGACTCAATTCGGCTGAACCGAAACTTCCCGCACAATAATGCCCAACTCACGACGATCGCTCACGCCCGGAGGCAGTGCCTTGTCCAACGCGAAATCGACCTGAACCAGCCCGGAAGGCGTCCAATCCGGCCGCAACGCGCGGCGATACGTGTAATTGCCCGGCCGGGACCACTTCTCCGGCGCGAGCGCATGGCTCCCGCAGTTTGCGGCCAGGGTAATCGGGCCGAGCTTCTGAATCAACACGTCGGGCACGTAAACGCTCATAATCAACTCGGAGCCGGCGGCATCCTGACCGGCGACATTCAGGCGCACGGAAAAATTACGCCCGGTCCACCGAAAGTTCCCTTCGGGCGCATAAAAGCCGGTCAGCCGCCGATCGAATCGTCTGTCATCCATCGTGATACGAGTCTCAATGGTGTCCTCTGGAGAGGGGGGGGCATGGACCGTATTGGGAGTTATATCGTATATATCCGCATAAGTCCGGCCATTTCGCTGAAAAACCGTGTGCTTTTGCAGGACCGGCCGGCCGATCGCAAGAGCGTTCCGAAACCCTGCGCCGGGTTTCGGATACTCCGGATTGTCCGATCCGTTCAGTACAAACACCCCGCCCTGGCGTATTTCATCGATCCATGGCCGTCCGTCGGAGCTGACCATTTCCGACTGAGGCGAATAGATCTCCCAGAGCTTCACGCGGCCCACGGTCAAGACATACAGGTTATATTGAAGACCCCAGTCGAGCAGCATGACGTCGCGTCCCCGGGAGTTCCGGTCGAGATACCGCGCGGTTTCCAGCACCGCATCCGACCAGGCGCCGACGCCTCCGGATTTGTGCAGGCCCCGAATCGCGGCGCCCTCCCAATAGAGCGCGCAGAAAACGTAAATCGCGAACAGGCACGCATAGGGCGCCCGCGTCCAGGGAAACGCCTCCCGGAGAATGGTAAACGCGATCACAACCATCACCGCCGCAATGGGCACGAGCATAACCAGGTGATGCTCAGCTATCGGGAGCCGTGAAAAAAACAATGCCGCTCCCGTGCCCAGAAAGGTGACAGCCAAAGCCCGCGCGAATAGTCGCCGGTCCGTCTGCAGCCTGTACCGGAACTGGATACAGACCAGGCACGACGCGGCCACGAGCGCCGGGAACAGCCATAGCTGCCAGGCGGGTAATCGCGGTCCGGCCCAGATCCCCCGGTGTTCTCCATCGGAGAGCAATGTTTCCGCGAGCCAGAAAAGTCTTTCCCGCAGGAGCAGGGACATTGGCGCCGCGACTTTAAACGCCTTCTGCACTTTCCAGGTGGCCCAACCTGACACAAGCTGAAATATCAGGAAAGGCGCGCCTCCCAGTATGCCGCCGGCAACAATCGCGGCGCCGCGGGCGCTCCGGATCAGCTTCCACGGCCGGAAGGTGATAAGAACCGCCAGCGCTCCGGCGGCTAAAACCCAGAGGAAGTTCGCCCTCGCCCACACTCCGAATCCCATCGCCGCGCCAAGGGCAAACGCCGCGCCGAGCGACTGGCGTCTGTGGCAGACCACAAGTGCGGCGCAGGTAAGCCCTAGAGCCGCCATCACAGCTGCAATCGGGCCGTTGTCGAAAGTGGTCAAATCCAGGAACGCCGGGTTGATCGCGATAATGAGGGCGGAAACAAAGGCGATGTTTCGGCCGAAGAACTCGAGTACGAGCCAGTAGATCCCCCAGATTCCAAACGCGCCCAATATCAGGGGAATGATGCGAACCACGGGCGCGCGCGGACCGAAAAGCGCGAAAAACGGGAGCGCAAGATATTGTTTTACAGCACCGACGTAGTACCCCGACATCAGCGGGATGCATCGGCCGAACGGGCATACCCAGGAGTCGGGCGTCTGCGCCAGTTCGAACGGAGCGGGCGAATGCTGCATGTGGACCGCGCCGGCGACCAGCAGCGCCTCGTCGTACTGCAGCCCGGGCTTTTGCGCGATGAGCAGAACACCCGCGAGCCAATAAAGCCCGATGGCCGTCAGCAGACCCCAGCTCTTGCGCATCACTGCAATGTTATCGTTTACCGGATCTCCAGAATCTCTTTTTCCTTGGCCTTGGCGGCCTGATCCAGCTTCAGCATGCAGGCGTCGGTCAGCTTCTGCATCTCATCGTGGGCGCGGCGATCTTCGTCCTCGGCGATCTTCTTTTCCTTCGAGAGCTTCTTCACATGCTCGTTCGAATCGCGGCGGATATTGCGAACCGCCACGCGATGATCTTCGGCGACTCCGTGCAGCTTCTTAACCAGTTCCTTCCGCCGTTCTTCGTTCAGGGGCGGAATCGGAATGCGGATCATCTTGCCGTCGTTCGAAGGATTGACGCCGAGGTCGGCCGCGCGGATCGCCTTCTCGATGGGCCCGATCTGCGACACGTCCCACGGAGAGATCGTGATAAGACCCGGCTCGGGCACATGCAGATTGGCCACCTGATTCACCGGCGTGGGCGTGCCATAGTAATCCACGCGCACATTGTCCAGCAGGTGCACCGAAGCGCGCCCCGTGCGGATGGTGGCCATCGCGTGCTGCAGATCTTCCAGAGCTTTATCCATGCGCTCTCTGGCGCTTGTCTCGATTTCCTTGACAGTATTCATGATTTGCCGTATGAGGGGCAGTCAGCTGATGAGTGTGCCGACAGGTTCGCCGGACACCATTCGCATTATATTGCCGTGTGTATTCAAATTGAAAACCAGGATGGGCAGCCGGTTGTCACGGCACATCGCAATCGAGGTGGCGTCCATCACGCCCAGCGATTTCGTCAGAACCTCGGTATAGCCGATCTGGCGGTACATCACGGCGTCGGGGTGCTTCATCGGGTCTTTGTCGTAAACGCCGTCCACCTTGGTGGCTTTGGCGATCACTTCCGCCTTGATTTCGAGCGCGCGCAGCGTGGCGGCGGTATCGGTGGAGAAGAAGGGATTCGACGTGCCGGCCGCGAAAATCACGATCCGGCCTTTCTCCAGATGGCGAATTGCCCGGCGGCGGATATACGGCTCAGCCACCTGATGCATCTGGATCGCGCTCATCACGCGCGTGTGCCGGCCGATCTGCTCCAGCGCGTCCTGGAGCGCCAGCGAATTAATGACCGTCGCCAGCATGCCCATGTGATCGCCGGTGACGCGGTCCATGTTTTTGGCCGCGAGCGCGACGCCGCGAAAAATATTGCCGCCGCCGACCACCACGCCGATCTGCGTTATCTCGGAAATGGCCGCGATCTCCGCCGCCAAACCTTTGACACGCTCCGGATCGATCCCGAAGGAAGCCGGGCCGGCCATGGCCTCGCCGCTCAGCTTCAGAAGGATGCGTTCGTATTTCGCCATTGGCAGGCGCGCTTCAGGCTTTGGCTTCGGGCGCGTCGCCCACTTTGAAGCGGGCGAACCGCGAAACCGAAATATTTTCGCCCAGCTTGGCGATTTTTGTCTTGATCAGCTGATCGATGGTGACCGTGTTGTCCTTGACGAACGGCTGCTCGTAAAGGCAGACCTCTTCGTAGAACTTGGCCATGCGCCCTTCGACGATTTTGTCGACCATCTTCTCGGGCTTGCCTTCGTTCAAAGCGCGCGCGCTCTGAATGTCCTTCTCTTTTTCGAGCGCCGCCGGAGTAACGTCGTCCTTGCGCACGAATTGTGGATCGGCCGCGGCAATGTGCATGGCGATATCGCGCACCAGTTCCTGAAAATCGTCGGTGCGCGCCACGAAATCGGATTCGCAATTGAGTTCCACCAGCACGCCCAACTGCGCGCCGGCGTGGATATACGAACCCACGGTGCCTTGTTTGGTGGTGCGGGAAGCCTTCTTGCCCGCCGACGCGATGCCGCGCTTGCGCAGCACCACTTCCGCCTCGGGGAGATCGCCCTTGGCTTCCGTCAGGGCGCTCTTGCACTCCATCATGCCCGCGCCCGTGCGCTCGCGGAGTTGTTTCACCAGACTTGCTGTTATCTCTGCCATCTCTTGATCTTGTAAAGCCTTCGATCTTTTAAAGCGCTCGATCCTGTGAAGCGAACGTCAGCTCTGGCCGGCTTCGGCGGCGTCCGGTTCGCCCGTTTCCGAAGCGGGGCCCTTCCGGCCGGCCGGCGTTTCTTCCTGACCCATCATCAGGCTTTCTTGCATGGTTTGTTCGAGGTACTTGGGATCCACGTACTGCGAGTATTCCTCGGTGATGTCCTCTACCGTGCCTTCGTCTTCCTTCACCTTCTCCGCGGCTCCCGCGAAATCGTGCTCCGTCGCCAGCGCGCGGCCTTCGATCACCGAATCCGCCATCTTGCTGGTGAACAGGCGAATGGCGCGCAGCGCGTCGTCATTGCCCGGAATCACCCAATCGACCTCATCCGGATCGCAGTTGGTATCGACAATAGCGACTACAGGGATGCCCAGACGCCGCGCCTCTTTCACCGCGATCGCTTCCTTGTTCGAATCGATGACGAAGATGACGTCGGGAAGCCCCGGCATGTCTTTGATGCCCGCCAGATTCTGATCGAGGTGCTTGCGGTCCCGCTCCAGCCGCACGATTTCCTTCTTCGGACGGCCGCCGTACGCTCCTTCGGCCGCCATCTGCTCGAGTTCCTTGAGGCGCTTGATCGACTTCTGGACCGTCGTCATGTTGGTCAGAAGCCCGCCCAGCCAGCGCTGGTTCACGTAGAACATCTGGCAGCGATTGGCCTCCTCGGCGATGGCTTCCTGCGCCTGGCGCTTGGTGCCGACAAACAGGACGGTCTTACCCTGCGCGGCCATTTCGACTACATATCGCGCCGCATCTTTGAAAAGCTTCAAAGTCTTCTGCAGGTCGATGATGTAGATTCCGTTACGTTCGCCAAAGATGTATTCCTTCATCTTTGGATTCCAGCGCTTGGTCTGGTGCCCGAAGTGAACGCCGGCTTCGAGCAATTCTTTCATGGATATTGCCGGCAAAACTGCTCCTTTACGTTGACAACCCGTCGCTGTCCGAGGCGCGATCCAAAGCGAGATTTGCGCGGGACCACAAACGGGCGGCTACAAAGTTTCGGGGCGCGGGTTCGATCCCGCGCCCCGCCCACAATAAAAAACCCTTAGCGCTTGGAGAACTGGAAGCGCTTGCGCGCGCCCTTCTGGCCGTACTTCTTGCGCTCGTGCTCGCGCGGATCGCGTGTCAGCAGACCCGCTTTCTTCAGCGGACCGCGCAATTCGGCGTTGAACTCGACCAATGCGCGGGCGATGCCCAGCTTGATCGCGCCCGCCTGGCCGGCTACGCCGCCTCCGTTTGCCAGAATCAGCAAATCGACCCGCTCGGTCATCTCGACGGTCTGCAGGGGCAGACGCACCGGAACGCGACCGGCTTCGGTCGGGAAATAATTCTCCAGCGCACGCCCGTTGATCGTGATCTTGCCCGATCCGGGCCGCAGGAACACGCGGGCGATGCCGCGTTTGCGGCGCCCGGTTCCCAAATACTGCTCGATCTTTCTTGAAACCAACTCAGGATACCTTTCTGCGCACTGCGAGCGGCGCGGGCTTCTGCGCCGCATGGGGGTGTTTGTCACCCGCGTAAACTTTCAGCTTCCGGTACATCTGCTTGCCCAGTTTCGTCTTCGGCAGCATCCCGAAGATTGCGTCTTCGACGATGCGCGCCGGACGAGTTGCACGAACTTTCTGCACGCCCGTTTCCACCAGACCGCCGGGATAACCCGTGAAACTGCGATAAACCTTCTGCGTATCTTTCCGCCCCGTCAGCTTGACCTTCGCGGCGTTGATCACGATCACGTGATCGCCGGTATCAAGGAAAGGCGTATAAATCGGCTTGTGCTTGCCCATCAGCACTTGCGCGGCGTGGCTGGCAAGCTTGCCGAGAACAACGTCATTGGCATCGATAACATGCCAGTTTCTTTCGATTCCCGGTTTCGACGGGAATAACGTACTCATGAACACACGACTCCGTATCTGGTTGCGACCCTCATTACAGGCTATCCAACACGCGGGGCGAATGTCAAACCGATGTCATAGGGTTACCGCTGCCACAGTCAATCTCCGCCAACATTTGATCGATGTCACAGGTGGGAAAAGAGTACCTCGCCGCGCGGCGCACGGATTTCAGCTTGGATTGAACCGCGATCGATGATCGGCGCACACGTTCGGCCGATTTCTGCTCGGGAATCCTCACATGACGTCGTTTGCTCATCCTTTCACCATGTTAGCGTCTGCGGAGCGAAACTAATGTGGGAGCGGCAATGAATCCGGGATTGATTTTGCATCGAGGCGCTTGACCCGAATCTTCACCTCAACCCGGGAGCCGAGTCGATTCAGAATAGAAACCAGACGATCAGCCGTGAACCGTGCGAGATCGGCGTTGCGAATACGCGAGAAATCGGCCGCCGCGAAGCCCGTTCTGGCCTGAGCGCCGCGGACCGTCAACTCGTCGCGATCAAGCGTCTTAATGATTTCCGACGCCAGCAGGGCCTTCAGTTGCTCCACATCCGCATTCTCGCGGCCGAGGTCGCGGAATACGTTCCCGCTGCCGCGCACCAGTTCCAGTTTGTCCTTCTTCATCATCCGACTGCCTCTTTCAATCTCTTCAAACGTTCCTTCACCACATCGATCTCACGTTTTGGGCGTCCTGATCCCGTGCGTCGATTTCTTCTGAAATGCGTGGACAACCCAGATCCCGGAGGCGAATTGGACAGCGTAAACGACCCTGAACGCGTCCCCGCGGAACGCGAAAGCGATTTCAAACACGCCCGAGCCGAGACCGTGCATCGGCTTCGCAATGTCCGCCTTGCCGCCATCCGCCGCGATCGTGAGCGCTCCGAGGAAAACGGATTGCGCGTCTCTCGGAAAGGCTTCGAAATCCTTCAGGGCGGCCTTGATCCAGGAGACAGGCCGGGTTTTCCGCGTCTCGGCCATCCGTAATTCCAGTGTTGTCATTTCTGACAACAATGTCAAGTCAGGTGTCCAAGCCCCGCGCGACGATCTGCGCGATATCCAGCAGCTTCGGCGGCTTCTCCGAAACAGTCTTCAAAGCATCCCGAAACATCGAAGCGCAGAACGGACACGCCGCCGCGACCGTCTCCGCTCCTGTCGCAACCAACTGCTCGGCGCGCTCGATATTGATCCGCTTCCCCTTCTCCTCCCCCAGAAACATCTGTCCGCCGCCCGCGCCGCAGCAAAACGACCGCTCCCGATTGCGCTCCGCTTCCACCAGATCGCCCGACCCGCCCAGCACTTTCCGTGGCTCGTCGTAAACGCCGCGATAACGCCCCAGATAGCACGGATCGTGATAGACGATGCGCTCCCGCGCGCCATCGGCCAGGACCGGCAATCGCATCCGGTGGCGATCGAGCAGTTCCGAATGATGTTCGATCTCGACCGTCGTACCGGCCTCCCGCCAATCCACGCCCATCGTGCGCACGCAATGCGGACAGATGCTCAGCAGCTTCACCACTTTGTTCTGCGCGATGGTTTCGATATTCTCGTCCGCGAGTGTGGTGAAGAGAAGATCGTTCCCCAATCGACGCGCGGGGTCGCCGTTGCACTTCTCCTTCTTCAGCACCCCGAACGTGATGCCGAGATGATGCAGCACCTTCACCAGCGCCAGGATGGTCTCGCGTCCCGCCGGATCGTAGGCTCCCATGCAGCCCAGCCAGAGGCAATACTCCTGCGTTCCGTCGTAAATCGGCAGCGCGTTCTTTTCGATGAACTTCTGCCGCTCGCTCGACGGCAGTCCCAATGAATTGCCGTTGCGCTCCATGGTCAGGAACAGCTTCGTGCCGTAGGAATCCTCCCACGCGCCTGTATTCACGGCCCCGCGGCGCAGCCCGACGATCACCGGCAGATGCTGAATGCCCACGGGACACTGAA
>JASHSD010000097.1 GCA_030036985.1 Bryobacteraceae bacterium | reverse complement strand
ACATCATTGATCGTTTCGTGCTCCAACCGCCGATAAGTGCGCTGCGCCACTTGGCCCACTTCGCGCGCCGGATGCACGTTGGGCATGTCAATGCGTATGCTGCGTATGTCCTTCTGGCCATGTTGATCGTACTCGTCGTCGGAGTAGGTCTGTTTTAGGAAGACGAATCCATAAGACAAGCAAGAATGTCGTTGCGGACCAAAAGCGTAAAGAAGAGGCTGAGTAATCACTCATCGAGCGCTCGGAGTCTGGAGCCTGGTCGAGCGAAACAGCAAAACGGCCGCCCTTCCTTAGGGTCTTCAGCAGCCGGAGAACAGCAAACCAGCGTCACTGGCGGGCCACGACCGACGATGATGAGCACTATGTCTACGCCATAGCCCTATGAGCGTCACGACTGGACGGACTGAATTGCGCTACTGCGTCACCGACACCCGCTCGGCCGCTGGTTTTTATGGGCTCCGCCAGAACCGAGTTCATCCAATTCCGCCGGAGCCGGCAGACGACCCTGAGCTTCGAGAAGCAACGAGTCCCTCGTTTCCTTCCGCCGCTTGTCGATGATATCTGGCAAGAACGGCAGAGTTTCCTCGTAGCGGTCCGCAAACCGTTTGGCGGCTCTGAGGGATTCACCATGAACGCGAACGAGCGACTCGGCTGCGTCGGGCGGCAAGGGTTTTGTGTGCGATCGGAATTTGCTCGCCAACTTGCCTTGTGGAGTAGTCCTGTTCACGTCTTCGAGCATAGCTGCCAGATCGTCGATTTCTGTCACGACCGGCGCATCCTCGTACCTCAGAAAACGAGCTGACGGATCGTCCTTGTCCCAGCGAACCTCCGCGCGCGTGTTTCCGGCGTGCATGACGGCCGTAACCGGCGGCGTAAGGCAAATCAGCCGAGCACCGCCGTTACCTCCCTGGATAAACGCCAGCCGCGCGCCGTTCAGACGTGGCGCGTTTCGCGGGTGAAGAAGATTGGTGCGATGGCAACCGGTGAGACCGAAGCTGCCGAACTCATAGAATGGGTCCGTGCGGCGGTCGTTCTTCCGTGGACGCCGAAGCAGGACCATAAAGATGGGTGGGGACGACACAGGGCGCGATCCGCGTTAAGCGTTGAACAGCGATCAACCGATATGATGCCTTTCTGCACTCGCTGTGCCAAGCTGAGAACCCCATCGGGGCCGCCAATCCGCTGGCCGGCGGCAGGATTCGGACTGCCACTCGGCGTAGCATTGCTCTTTCCCTGGAGAGTCTTTTGAAGATCGTGCTGAGTAGAAAGGGCTTCGATTCAGCAAGCGGCGGTGTACCAAATCCTATTTTGCCGGGCGGCGTTTTGATTCCGTTGCCTATCCCAGCTACCCGCGATCCGCACACGTATGACGAGGTTACCGTCAACGGCGTAGCCCTTGGCCCTCTCGTCGAGGAACTGACCGGGGAAAGGATCGAGAGAACGCGCCGATGCCACCTTGATCCGGACTTAGATGCTGGATCTTTGCCGAGGGCCGTTGGTTGGCGGCCAGCTTTCGGACAAATCAACGCCGCACAAAGCCATCTAGCACGGCATTCCATCGGCAGAGGCGATCTCTTCCTATTCTTCGGCTGGTTTAGAGAGGCAGAACATACTGGCGGACGTTGGAGGTTTGTTCGTGGAGCGCCAAATCTGCACGTGATCTACGGGTGGATGCAGGTGGGCGAGGTGATCAATTTAGCAGATGCGCGTGGCTTGACTGACCGATTGGCACCATTCGCGGATCACCCGCATCTGCACGGACGTACTGATCCATCGAACACCCTCTATCTGGCGGCCGAGCGCTTGCAACTGCCGCATTTGAATCACCCAGGGGCAGGCATCTTCGATAAAGTGTCAGTAGCGCGCATTCTAACGGATGTTCATCAATCCAAGCGCTCTACATGGAAGCTCCCGGAATGGTTCCATCCTCAACACGGAGCCACGCTCAGCTACCACGAAGCGTCTGATCGGTGGCAAATCGACGGCACAGAATGCAGATTGTCTTCGGCAGCTCGCGGGCAGGAGTTCGTGCTCACCACGACGAATTTTGAAGCGGTCGAAGTGTGGCTTCGAGACATCTTCGGCGGCTGAGAATTGGCACAGGGAAATCATGACGGTGAGTAGACCGACATAGAAGCGATGAAGCCGAGCAGGACGACCATCAGGACGGCAAGTTAAAACGGCGCGCCGTCGGTTGGGGTGTATGTCATTGGGTTAACTGGCGAATTTGCGCCGATGCGGAAACACCCACTGCTGGCGCTTCTGCCCGATAGCTCAATGATATCAATGCTCCGAGCGCCAGCCGCCCATCCTATAGCCGCCCAAAGCCCTACCTTGCTTGTGTTGCTTCAATATGATAACTATATGCCGTGACGAAGCCGCATGACCCGACCCTCGATGTGCTTCTCGACCTCGACGGGCAGGTTCTCGTGGTGGACCCGGAGGGTGGCCACTGGGTCCGGTTCGTGGTGACGCGGGTGCCGGTGTCGCCGGAGAAGCCGCACGGCATCGACTACTCGCTCACGCTGCACGGGCCGGAGGGCGAGCGGCTGGTCGGGTCGACAACGCGCATCCGGTCGGCCGGCAGAGGCGCGGCGCCCCGCAAGATCATCGTCACCGTCTGCGGGCGATCAGGGCTTACGAGTACCGAGACGCGGCGACATTGCTCGCCGACTTCTGGGAGACGGTGGACGCGGTGTTGCGCGAAAGAGGAGTGATCCCATGACGACGCTGAAGGTCGGCATCGCGAGCTATACGGAAATGAAGGCGCGCACCATGG
>JASHSD010000096.1 GCA_030036985.1 Bryobacteraceae bacterium | reverse complement strand
TTCGGCGGCGCGCCCAAATTTCCGCGGCCTTCGGTGCACAATTTTCTGCTGCGCTACTGGAAGCGCACCGGTCGCGACGACGCCCGCGACATGGTGGTCGAAACGCTTCTGGCCATGGAAAAAGGCGGCATGCACGATCAGCTCGGCGGCGGATTCCACCGCTATTCGGTTGACGAGTACTGGTTCGTGCCGCACTTCGAGAAGATGCTCTACGATCAGGCGCAGCTCGCGGTCTCGTACCTCGAAGCTTTCCAGATCGCGCACGAAGAGACGCTCGCGAATGCCGCGCGGCGAACGCTCGATTACGTGATGCGCGATATGACCGCGCCCGGCGGGGGATTCTACTCGGCCGAAGATGCGGACAGCGCCGCCGATCCCGCGCGGCCGAACGACAGGAGCGAAGGCGCGTTCTACATCTGGTCGATGCGGGAGGTGATCGATCTTTTGGGCGAAGATCGCGCGGCTCGCTTCGCCAAAGCGTATGGAATGGAGCGCGACGGCAACGTCCAAAACGATCCGCACCGCGAATTCACGGGCAAAAATATCCTCTTCCAGGCGCGCCATTACAACGATCCCGAAGCCGAACGCATTCTCTTCGAAGCCCGCGCCAGACGACCGCGTCCGCACCTCGACGATAAGATTTTGACCGCGTGGAATGGCCTGATGATTTCGGCCTTCGCGAAAGCGGCGGCGATCCTCAATGAATCGAAATACGCCCATGCCGCGCGCCGGGCCGCCGACTTCCTGCTGGCCACGCTGCGCCGCCCAGACGGAACCCTGCTGCGCCGTTTTCGCGAGAGCGCAGCCGCGATCGACGGCATGCTCGACGATTACGCCTTTTTCGCGCAGGGTCTGATCGATCTCTACGAATCGACCGGCGAATTCCGCTATCTCGAAGCGGCGATCGCCATCACGGACAAACAACGCGAACGGCTCGAAGACGAATCGGGCGGCTTCTTTTCATCGGCGCATGAAGACGCTTCGCGGCTGATGCGTCTCAAGGACGATTATGACGGCGCCGAGCCTTCCGGCAATTCCATCGCGCTGCTCAATCTGCTGCGCCTCCATCGCATCACAGGCCGCGCGGATTTTGAAGCCTCCGCCCGCAAACTCATCGCCGCGTTTCATGCGAAGCTCTCGGGCATGCCGTTCGGATTGCCGCAGATGCTCGCGGCCTGCGAATTCGATTGGGCGCCGCCGCGTGAAATCGTCGTGGCGGGCGACGCACACGGCCCCATGTCGCGTCTGCTTTGGGAGAACTTCGATCCCAACCGCGTCCTGCTTTATGCCGGTCCGGAGATCGCGCGGTATCAGCCGGCCATCGCGGCTATGCCCGCCATCCCTGGCGAGACCGCCGTCTATGTTTGCGAGAACTTCTCCTGCCAGGCGCCGGCCGTGAACGAACAAGACCTCGCGCCATTACTGAAGTAGCGTTCGGACACGCGACTTCAGTCGCGTTTCTGTCGTGCACTCGACCATGGCTCGCGATTCGCCTCGAACTCGCGTGCCCGAATACGCGAATGTGCGGTGGGGGATAAGATAACAGGGGCAAACCGATATGAGCAGCGTAGGCGCCACCGAAGAATATGCCGTCGGGTCCGCGGCCGATATACCCGAAGGCGGCCGGCTCGTGGTAGACGTCGGTTCCAAAACAATCGGCGTTTTTCGTGTCGAAGGCCTGCTCTATGCGTGGGAGAATACCTGCCCGCATCAGGGTGGTCCCGTGTGCCAGGGCCTGATCATTCCAGCCGTGAACGAGGTGTTGGACGAGCAGCGCGCCTCCGCCGGCTTCGCATTCGACGAGGGCGATATGCGAATCGTCTGCCCGTGGCACGGCTTCGAGTTCAGCATCGCGACCGGGCGCCACCCGGCCTCGGCGCGATTCAGGCTGATTTCCGTGAGCGTGAAGGAACAGGACGGGACGATCTATGTCAGCTTCTGACGCCACGGTCGCTCTGCAGGGCATAGACGCGGCGTCGCTCACGCCGGACGATATTCGCGCCGTCCTGACCGCCGCCACGCATTGGTACGCCTCGGCAGTGGAAGCTGCCGGCCAAGAGTTCCGACCGGTCGACGCCACCATCTCAGCCACCGAAGCGGTGACGCTTGCCTGTGCGCTGCTGCGCTCGCAGGATCTCACGCCCTTTGACCTCGCGCTGTGGTTTCCGCGCGGAGAACGACAATGACCCCAGTCAAAGAGACTCCCGCCGCCGCTCGCCACGGCGTCCAGCAGATCGATACCCACACCGATTCGCGCGAAATCCTGGCCAACGCCAGGCGCGATATTGAACGCTACGCGCTTCACGATTACTACATCGTGGACGTCGATTCGCATCACGTCGAACTCGACTCCTGGGACGAAGTCCTCGACCACATCGAAGATCCCGTGCTGCGCCGCAACGGCAAGCTGATGACGGAGATCTGGCCGAACGCGCGCCGGCTTGCCCTGAGCAATCATCCGCCGGGCCTTACTTTCCAGGACGTCTCCGGCCGCATTCCGCATCAGGTCGGATTACTCGAACACGTCGATACAAGCGATGGCCGGCACCGCGATTTGACGCTGGTGCGGCGCGCGCTCGAATCCATGGGCATCGATATCCAGATCCTCTTTCCGCAGCCCATGCTCGAAATCGGTATGCACCCCAACGCGGATATCGAGATCCAGCTCATCACGGCCTACAACCGCTGGTTCACGGAGCGGATTCTGCGTCACGAACCGCGTATCAAGTCGATGCTGGCCCTTCCGTTCGGCTCGCCCGACGCCTGTCTGCGCACCATTCGCGAATTCGCGGGCAAACCCGGCGTAGTCGGCTTCCTGGTCACCAGTCAGCGGCAGGCGGCCGTCTTCCGACCTGAATATTTCCCGGTCTACCGCGAACTCGAAGAGCGCGGCCTGCCGCTCGGTTTCCACGCCGGCCCGGATTATTCGGTGGGCAAGCAGCTCAATCGCTTTGTCTCCGTGCACTCGCTCTCCTTCGTGACCTGCAACATGGTGCACCTCACCAACTGGGTGATGAACGCGCTGCCCGAGCGCTTCCCGAAGCTGAACGTGATCTGGATCGAAAGCGGACTGGCGTGGCTGCCGTTCATGATGCAGCGGCTGGACCACGAATTCCTTATGCGCCAGTCCGACGCCCCGCTGCTGAAGAAGCTGCCCAGCGAATATATGCGCGGCATGTACTACACCTCGCAACCCATGGAGGCGACGAATATGCGCCTGCTGCAGGCCACGTTGGAAGCCATCGACGCCGAGACGCAGCTCTTGTTCTCATCCGACTGGCCGCACTGGGATTTTGACGTTCCCGGAAAAATCGCCGGACTGCCGTTCCTCAGCGAGCAGGCCAAGCGCAACATCCTCGGCGAAACCGCGCGCAGGTTGTTCCGTCTGGAAGCGGTGCCTGCGCGGCCGTAAGCACCTGTCGCAGAATAACCCGTTTAACCACTCCCTTCCGGTCGCGGCTCAGAAACCGGTACCGAGCCGCGACCGCGAGGGAGCGTTCTGCGCGGCCTGTGATAGTCAATTCGTGACGAGCCTTAAGTAAGCCGGCCCCGCATCTTTGGACGATGGCCGGAGAATTGCTTTTTGACGGCAGGCCCGGCGATGCGCTACATAGCCTTGGCAACCGACTACGATGGAACCCTGGCTCACGACGGTCAGGTGAGCGGCGATACAGTCGAGGCCCTGAAGCGGTTGCGGCAATCCGGGCGCAAACTGATTCTCGTTACGGGCCGTGAATTGCCGGAACTCCAAAGCGTCTTTCCGGCGTTGGGCCTTTTCGATCGGGTCGTCGCTGAAAACGGCGCCTTGTTGTTCAACCCCGAATCGAAGCGGAGCCGCACGCTCGCCGATCCGCCTCCGCCGCGGTTTGTCGAAGACCTCAGGCAGCGCGGCGTACCCGACGTGCGCGCCGGCGCGGTGGTTGTCGCGATGTGGCGTCCTCACGAGGATAAGGCCATCGCCGCCATTCGCGAACTGGGACTTGAACTTCAGGTCGTCTTCAACAAGGACGCCGTGATGATCCTCCCGTCGGGCGTCAACAAGATGACTGGAACGGTGGCCGCGCTAAGCGGGATCGGGATATCGCCGCACAACGTAGTGGGCGTCGGAGATGCCGAAAACGACCATGCTTTCCTCGGCTGCTGCGAGTGCGCCGTTGCCGTCGCGAACGCCATTTCGGCTCTCAAGGACAAGGCCGATTGGGTTACCCAGGGGTCCCATGGCAAAGGAGTCGTGGAACTCATCGATCGATTGCTCGCGGAGGATTTGAGCGGACTGGCGCCGCGTCTGGCGCGGCACGATATTCCTTTGGGGACCAGCGGCTTGACGGCCGTCGCTCTTCGTCCGTTCGGCGCCGCGGCTCTGGTCTGTGGACAGTCGGGTTCCGGCAAGTCCACTCTGGTTGCGGGCGTCATCGAGCGCCTGGCCGCAAAAGGACACCAGGTTTGCCTGATCGATCCCGAGGGCGATTTCGAACAAGCCGATGAATTTCGCGCAACCGGAGACCCGAAACACGCTCCCTCACTCGACCATTTGGGAATCCTGTTGAGCGATCCCGAAGCTCAGGTCGCCGTCAACATGGTTGGCGTTCCCATCGACGAACGCGTCGGGTGCTTCGAACGCGTTCTCGCGCTCATACACGAACACAGGGTCCGAACCGGCTGGCCGCACTGGCTCGTGGTCGATGAAGCACACCACATGTTCCCGGCCGAATGGGCGCAGGAGGTGGACCTTGCAGGGGAGCATGGCAGCGCCGTCCTGGTCACGGTTCATCCGGGCCATGTCTCACCCCGCGTACTCGGCGAGATCGAGACCGTCATCGTGGTGGGTCAACACCCGTCTGCCGCAATCGCCGAGTTTTGCCGGGCGGTCGGAACCGGCGCGCCGGCAATGCCTGAAGATGATCTTACGAAAGGCGAAGCTTTGTATTGGAAGGTCAACGCCGGACAGCCTGTGCGGATCCAGTCGGAGCCGGCGCATATGGTCCATGAGCGGCACAAGCGCAAGTACGCCCAGGGCCGACTCGAAGAACCGCGGGTTTTCTACTTCCGCGGCCCCGAGAATCGGCTGAACCTGAGAGCCCACAATCTCACCATGTTTGTCGAGATCGCGGCAGGCATCGATGACGAGACGTGGCTCTTTCATCTCCGGCGCGGCGACTATTCCCGATGGCTGCGCGAGGCGATTGGGGATGCCAACCTGGCTGACGAAGCGGAACGCGTTGAAAGGGACGTGTCGCTGTCGCCCAATGACAGCCGTGAGCGAATCTCGCGCGCTATTACGGAACGATATACAGCGCCGGGGTAGCTTTACCCGGCAGTTCGCCCGCGCCTGGGAAACCCATGCTGCGCCCGACCCACTTCTCCGTATATTTCTTCGTAGTAGTTCGGACCGACCGTCGGATATTCCCAACAATTATCGAAAATAGTAACTCCCCGATGGCCTCTCTCAACGGTTGAATCGCCGTGGCTGTATCTTTGGCATCCCTGCCCGGGGTTCGTCACTACTTCGGTAGTTTGAAGCTGTTTTGACGTGGGTGGCGGAGTTAACTGCCGGAGGCTCAGCGGAGGTTTCTGCAAACAGTGATGTAGTGTAGACCTGCCCTCTTGAAGGCAGGCTGGAGACATGACACGATCAGCTCAGAATGTTTCTGCGCGCGAATCATCGCGGCAAGGATGGCAAGGAC
>JASHSD010000095.1 GCA_030036985.1 Bryobacteraceae bacterium | reverse complement strand
GTCCTTGCCATCCTTGCCGCGATGATTCGCGCGCAGAAACATTCTGAGCTGATCGTGTCATGTCTCCAGCCTGCCTTCAAGAGGGCAGGTCTACACTACATCACTGTTTGCAGAAACCTCCGCTGAGCCTCCGGCAGTTAACTCCGCCACCCACGTCAAAACAGCTTCAAACTACCGAAGTAGTGACGAACCCCGGGTAAGTAGATTGGTCTGTGCTTCCACAGGCTTTCCGGAAACCCACGGGTTGTGGACGGCCCAGGCCAGGCGGACTGCCATGGCAATCCGCCGCGGGTTAACAGCCGGTTAACAACCTGCCCTGCACGGGAATGCGGTTTCCGATTTTCAGCCTGTGGGGGCGCGACTGAAGTCGCGCGTCCGGATCAGCTTCATGCGCTCGTACTCGGCATTGAATTCGCAGCCGAAGAGTACGATGGCGGCCAACAGGTACATCCAGATCAACAGCGCGATGCCGGCGCCGGCGCTGCCGTAGAGCACGTTGTAATTGGTTACGTGGCGTAGATACCAGCCGAACCCCAGCGTCCCGAGCAGCCACAGGAACGTCGCGAGAATGGCGCCGGGCCAGACGTTGGGCCAGCGCTGCTTCCGGAACGGACCGTAGAAATAGAGCATCGCGGTGACCGTGGAAGTGGCCGCGAAGGCGATTCCGTACCGCACTACGCGCGAGAACAATTGCCACCAGCCGACGATCGGTTTCAGGTCGGGCTCGCCGCGGATCAATCGCAGAACCTCCTGTTCCACGGCGCCTCCAAAGAGGATCAGCGTGGACGCGCCGAGCAGCGGCACGATCGCGAGAAGCGCCAGCATCAGGCCGACTCCGGTATGCGCCCAAACGGAACGATTCCGCGGTACGCGATACGCCGCGTTGAATCCGTCGATCAGACTGCGAATGACGCTCGATGCGGCCCAAAGCGACAGGATCATGGCGACGATGAGGAGCGCAATGGGCCGTTGGCCGCGGCTGCGGAACTGCTGCAGGACCACCCCTTCGGTGCCCGGCGGAAGCACCCGGGCGAGAAAGGAAACCACATTCTGCCGCACGAAGGTGGCGCGCATCTGAACGAAGACCGTGGCGACGGTGGCCAGAATCGGGAAGAAGGAAAGCAGAGCCGAGTATGCCGCGCCTTTGGCGATGGCGAAGAGACCGTCCTCAAACGAGGCGAAAAGCGCCCGGCGCAGCAGATGAGGGAGTTGGCGCACCGCTCATCAGCATGTCATACCCGCGCGGCGGCGGCTTTGGCGCGCCACGCTTTGAACGCTTCACTGAACACCGGCAGCAGGGAAATGAATACCACGGCGAGAACGGCCTTCTCGAAGTTCCGCTGCACCACGGGCACCTGGCCCAGCCGATAACCCAGAGTCATCATGAAGCCGATCCAGAGCGTGCCGCCGAGCAGACTGAACATCAGAAAACGCGGGTAAGTCATCCGCGCCACGCCGGACACGAAGGGCGTGCAGGTCCGGATGATGGGGATGAAGCGGGCATAAACGACGGCGCGGGCGCCGTACTTGTCGTAGAAAGTTTTTGTCCGTTGCAGGTGATCGGGATGAAAGAAACGCGACTTCGGCCGGCTGAAAATATGCGGTCCGGAGTGGTAGCCGAGAAGGTATCCCGTGTTGTCGCCGGCGATGGCGGCGAACATGAGCATGGCGGCGAGCAGATAGAGATTCAGGCCGGCCGCGCCGCTGGCGAAACCGACGGAGAACAGTAACGAGTCGCCGGGGAGGAAGAATCCGACCAGCAGGCCGGTTTCGGCGAACACGATGCCGAAGAGACCGGCGAGGCCGAGCGAGTTGCTCAACAGGGTTCGCGCCAGGGCCAGAAGTCGCTCGGCGTTGTACAGCGACTTCAGGAAGTCGATCAGGGGATGCATGGGATCCGGACGAGGGCTTCTCAGCTCGCGTTCGTGTAGTTGCGGATGATCTGATTCAGCGCGGTCTGGTTGATTTTCAGCTTGCCTTCGGCGATCAGCCGGTTCTTCAGCCCCGTTTCAAACAATGTCGTGCGGTCGCTCGCCTTCTTCTGCTGCAGGTCGGCGCGGATGGTGTTCGTTTGCTTCGCCAGTTCGCTTGGATCCGCCGGCGTCTTGGCGATCACCTTGCCGACCATCTGGCCGCCGGTGACCGTCTGCGGGCCGAACAGCGCGCCCACCGGCCTGGTGAACGCATCGGGAACGGTCGATGCCGACCCGACGCCTTCGAACACGCCCTGCCGGTCGACATCCATCGAGGTCTTGACTTCGATGCCCATCTCTTTGGCCGCTTTTTCCAGATCGCCGCCATCGGCCTTTGCCTTGGCCATCAGCTCCTGGGCCTTGGCAACCAGGATCTTCTGGAGTTTCTCCGCGGTGGCTTTATTGCGGACATCGGCGCGGGCTTCATCCAGCGTGGCCTGCCGCGCCGGCTGGTAATCGGTAATGTCCACGATGGCCATCTTGTTGCCCGGCAGGACCACTGGTCCGCCGATCTCGCCCTTACGCAGCGGGGCGATGGCGTCGTTGAGTTCCTTCGATACGCCGATCCCGGGGATCGGATCGCCGGCCTGCAGGTTATCCGCGCGAATCAGCATCGTTCCGACGTCGGCCGCGGCCTTTTCGGGATGCGACGGGTCCTGATGCAGGTCCGCTGCGGCTTTGTCGGCCAGTTTCTGCAGATCGTCGCTCGATGCGCGCTGCATATATTCGAGGGTCAATTTGCCCTTGACCTCGTCGAACGTCTGTAGATGCGCGGGTTCGTGTTTTTCGACCTGAATAATGTGATAGCCGTATTCGGTCTTGACCAAGCCGCTGGTCTGGCCGGGCTGCAGCGAAAACGCCGCCTTCTCGAACGCCGGGACCGTCTGGCCGCGCTGGAGCCAGCCCAGTTCCCCGCCTTTGTCTTTGGAGCCCGGATCGTCCGAATTGGCCTGGGCGAGCTTCGCAAAATCGCCGCCGGCCTGAATCTGCTTCAGGATTCCCTCCGCCTTGGCTTTCATGGCGGCGTCGTTCGAGGCGTCGGATTTGATGAGGATGTGACGCGCGTCGACGCGCTCGGGGGTGCGGAAACTGTCGATCTCGGCGTTGTACTCCCTATGCAGTTCCGCGTCGGTCGGCGCGGGGGTTTTCATTTGGGCGGGATCGAGCAGGATGACGGCGACGCTGTGCTTTTCCGGCGTTTGGAACGACGCTTTGTGGGCATCGTAATAAGCCTTGATTTCGGCATCGGTCGGCTCTGCTTCCGCCTGGTATTTGGCCGGCGTGAGCACGGCGTATTCGATGCGCGTTTTGTCGTTCTTCTGGTGGAAGGACTGTTCGATTTCCTGCGGCGAGACAATCACGCCTTCGCTCACGATCTCGCGCAGACGGCTGATCAGAAGCTGGCGGGCGGTGTCGCTCTTAAGGTCCGCCATCGTGATGCCCTGCTGCGCCAGAACGGCGTTGAGCGTGGCGGCATCGACCTTGCCGTTCTTGATCAGTTCCGCCGGGAGGGTATCCATAATGGCGTTGTCGGTTTCTTCTGGCGTGACGCGCAAGCCGAGGCGGTCGGCTTCGTACTCCATGGCGCGCTCGGAGATCATCTGCTGCACGATCTGCGGAACGTAAATGGCCAGCAGTTCGCGCGGGAGATTGCGGCTCCGGGTGGCGTTCTGGACGGCCTTGTTCACCTCCTGGGAGGTGATCTGCTGTTTGCCGATGGTGGCCACGACGCCGTTATCCGTCGTGCCGCTGGTATCCATTCCGTTGGTGGGGATGAGATACGTCACCATGGACAGGCCGACGAGGACGAGCAGCGCCGTCAGAACGATACGGACAGCCT
>JASHSD010000094.1 GCA_030036985.1 Bryobacteraceae bacterium | reverse complement strand
CGGGCTGCTGAAGCTTTTGGGCGGCGGTGGCCGCCGCTGGCGCCGCGGCTTTCCGCCTCCGCCGAACCAGGGGGCGCCGGGAGCGCATCCACCCGGAGCACATCCATGAGGCAACGCTCCATTACCTGGCCGGCCCTCCTGATTCTGATCGGCCTGTTTTTTCTCCTGAATAATATCCGGCCCGATCTGGTCAACTGGGCGCGGGTCGCGGACTACTGGCCGTTCCTGCTGATTGCCGCCGGCATCATCGGCCTGATCGAGGTCCTGTATTACGCCGCCCGCGGCACGGCACCCCCGCCACGCCCGTTCAACGGCGGCCTGATTTTCTGGGTCGTCGTGATTTGCTTCTTCCTGGCCGTCTTCGGCCGGAACGGCGACTTTCGCCTGGCCGGTTTTAACAACGACGGCATCGGCTTCTTCGGCGCCGATTACGATTACGACGTGAACGAAGCCCGACCCGCCGAGGGCGTCACGCGTATTGTCCTGCAGGACGTGCGCGGCAATCTGTCGGTGAAGGGCGGCGATTCTCAACAGGTTCAGATCACCGGTCGCCAGAGCATCCGCGCCTTCAGCCGCAATGCCGCCGACCGCGCCAATTCCAACAACCAGATTCACCTGGAACGGAACGGCGAAGAGATGGTGGTCCGCGCGGATCAGTTTGGCGCCGGTCCCCGGCTCGCCCAGGTCTCGGCCGATCTGGAGATCGCGGTTCCCAAGGGCGTCAGCGTGGAATCGCGCGGACGCACGGGCGAGATCGAAGTGGACGATATGGATGGCAGCGTGGACGTAGCCGCCGGGCGCGGCGATGTAAGCCTGAACCATATCGGCAAAGACGTTCGCATCGATTCCACGCGCGGCGGCGATATCCATGCCGCAGACGTGACGGGCGGAGTCGAACTCGATGGCCGCGGCGGCGACGTGCAGTTGGAAAATATTGCGGGACCGGTGAGCGTCAAAGGCGATTTCTCGGGCACGCTCGAGTTCCGAATGATCGCGCAGCCGCTAGACTACACGTCTTCCCGCACCGAATTTCACGTCGAAGCCATTCCAGGCTCGGTCACGATGGATCTGGGCAACCTGAAGATCGCCAATGTCGTCGGGCCGGTTCGTTTCCAGAGCGGAACGCGGGACATTCAGGTGACCGACGCCACCGAGCTGGTGGACCTGAAAGTGGACCGCGGCGACATCGAGTTTACGGCCACGCGCGCGCCGCTGCCGCGGGTTGACGTTCATACCCGCGACGGCAATGTCTCGCTCACGCTGCCGGGAGACGCCGGATTCCAACTGAGCGGCTCGGCGGGTCGGGGAGAGATTACCAGCGGATTCGGTTCGACTCTGCGCATCGATTCTTCCGGCCATTCGGCCACAGTGAGCGGCCAAAACGGACAGGGCCCGCAGATCAATGCAGTAACAGACCGAGGCGACATCTCCCTGAAGAAGACCACCTGACTTTGGACCCGCGACTTCAGTCGCGGCCGGTCATGCGACGTTACTGCACATTCTCAAACACAACCTTGGGAGGGTTCTTATCCTTAGGTTTTTCGGGAGGTTTTTCGGGCGGCTGTTGCGGCTCAGGCTGATATGGTCCCAATCGCGGAGGCCGGGCATCGGCTTCAAGCAGAAGCAGGGTCCGATCCGAATAATATTCCCGCAGTTTCGCATCTTCGGCGTCCCCCAAATCGCGAGCCCAGACCACGCGCGAGCCATCGATATCGGCCGCGTTATAAACCCACTCATTCTGAAAAATATGATTCGGCCAATATCGGACAAACACCAAAAGCTTGCCCGGCACCGAGGCCAGTTGCCGATTAATCGCGATCCGCTGTTCCGGCACTGGAAACCGATCCGAAGCCCACGACCACGCGAACTGCAGCGCGCATAAACAAACCAAAACCCGCGCCGCTTCCGGACCCGCGCGCCAAAGGCTGAGCCTGCGCAGGCCTTCGACGCCGATAAGCACGAAAAGACAAGTGAGAGCGGCAACGTAATGAGCAAGGAACAAAGGATAGAAGTTGGTTCCCAGCGAAAATATCAGAATCGTCAGCGCGACCCAAAGAAACCGGTATTCGCGCAGCCCAGGCAAAAAGAAAACCGCGGCCACATAAAGCGGGGCATAAAAATAGAACCGATAAAAACGAATCCGATAAATCAATCGCTGCAGATAACTGCCGACCGATTCCGTCTCGCCGTTACGCAAATTAACAAAAGACCGCTGCATCCGATAATCCATCTCCTGCTCCTCGGTGAGTGCATGGTGCGGAGTCGGATGCGCCTCAAACGTGAACGAAGCCGGCACGCCGTACTGATATTGGCTGAGCGCATAAGGCAAAGTCGCCCAACTCCCGGTGACCTGCTTGTTCTGCGCCAATACCAAGCCAACGGCCGGGACGCAGACCAGCGCCGCCGCCACGGCCGGTTTCGCCATCCGCCGCCAATCCGGCAGCAGAAACAAAACAGCACTTAAGAGAAGAAAGATCGACTCGAACGGCCGGCTGAGCAGATGCATTCCCAGCCCGAGGCCCAGCAAACCCGCATCGCGCAGACGATGCTCCTGACGCAGTCTAGGCAATGCGCCGAATACCAGGCACCCCGCCGCCGCGGTATACCCGCCGCCCCAATAATTGTTTGTCCATGCACACAGCGGCCCGAATTCCATCACCGCAAGCACGCCGCCGAGCAGCGCCCATCCCGGCGTAGTCCATCCGCGCAACATCCAGTAACAAAGCGAGCACAGCGCCGCGGTCGAGAGCAGCACGCCCGCCCAGGGCAATCCGAACAGGTTCCAGCCCATCGCCAGCACCAGACCCTGCCCGATCGGATAAATGGAACTATACGTCGGCCGTTGCAACACGAAGAAGGTCTCGAAGAACTGCGGCAGCGCATGCGCGGGATTCGCCAGCCGGAAATGCCGCAGAGTATCGGCAACGAGGAGATGGCTGAACTCGTCGTAAACGTCCGGCGACGGAACCGGGTGCTTCGCGAGCATAACCGCGCGAAGCAGCACTGGAGCGATGGCGAGCGCCGCCATGCACCAACCCGTCCGCTGCGCGAAAGCGGCCGCGCGCCGCTCGATCCAGGGCCGCCACGCGATCGCGGCGAACACAAGAACCGCGGCGATCGCCAACTCGACGGAAGCGCTTACGGCAAATCCGGATGAATCGTAGAACGGCAGAACCGGGGCCATTATGACATGCGCGCCGGAGGGTATTTACAGCACGTCAGTCCCGGCGTTGCGGCCCTTTTCGCGAACGCTACCGTCCCCTTGGCGGAGCCTGCTGTGATGTCGCCACCGGGGTGCTTGACGAGGGCGAAGAAACCACGTTGGCGCCCTGAACCGAAGCGCACCCCCCACTGGCCCCCGGGCCGCTGGTGCAGCCGAAGTAGTCCATCGTGGCATTGACTGCGCCCGTGGTGCTCAGGTTCGCCACGCCGACCGTGCCGCCGAGCAGATTGTTGAGGTGCAGATCCATGCCGCCGGGGTTGTTCATGACCACATCGTAGGCTTCATTTTCGATCGTGTTCTCCAGGATCTCGGTGTTGTAAACGGGAGCTACGCTGGCGATATTGATGCCGGCGGTTCCGGGTGTCGCCGTATCCGCCGTATCGGCGCCGTTACCGGCGATGTAATTGCCCATGATCACGTTTTCGTTCATATTGACGCCAGGGGCTCCGGCCGGAGCGGCGTGGTTGTGCAGGACAACGCCGGGGATGCCGTTGTTCTCGATATCGTTGGCGACGATCCGGTTGCCGAAGTTCAGGTTTCCCGGTCCGGGAGCAAAGATGCCGACGCCTGCGCCTTCTCCGACGATGCCGTTGCTGAGAACGGTGTTGCCAAAAATCTCGTTACCCGACAGGCCATAAGGGAGCTTGGAAGCGGCGTTCGGGGATGGCGGGTGAGAGGCGAGGGTGATGCCGCAATCGAGACTGTTGTCGTGGACGGAATTCCTGGCGATCAGGTTATCGTAGGTCACGCCGGTTTCATCGGTAAGCAGAATACCGCCGGAGTTCAGTTCGACCTCGTTGTTGGCCACAGTCACGTTGAAGGCGCCGATGAGGTGAATGCCCTCGCCGCAGTCGTCGCCTTCACTGGTTTCAAAAGCGGGCTGGCCCGGGCAGCTTGCGGCGGAGTAATTGAGGCTTTGGTCGTTGCTGGCGACCTCGTTATTCGAAACCGTGCTGTTGCTGGCGTTGGTGAGCAGAATGCCCTCAAATTTCGCATTGATGACGGTGAAGCCGGTAATCAGCACGCCCGACAGGCCGCCATTGTCCACCCCATCCACATAGATGCCGTTGGCCAGGCCTTGGGCATTGATGATGCTGGACCCCGCCCCAGCGCCCGCCAGCGACAGCGGTTTGGAGATGACCACGGCTTCGTCATATTCGCCCACGCCGACATTGATCTGGTCGCCGGCGGAGGCGGCAGTGACGGCGGCGCCGATGGTGCTGTAGCAGCCGGAAGCGCCGGTGGTACTGACACACAATGTCTTGGCCATGAGCGGACAGCCAAGGGCGATAGTCAGCAGGCCGGAAAAGACGGCCGCGTTGCGGGCACACAATGTCCCGGCTTTTCGATATGACATTTGTTCTATCCTTCGAAGCTTTTGTAGCCGTCCCGACGTCAGCTGTAAAGCTTAAATTCTGTGTGATCCCTATGCGGCGCGGGCACAACTCGCCGGTAATTATAGTTCATGCAGCAGCACGATCGCCTGCGCTTCCGCCGATCGCCCTTCGCCCACCGGCCCCACGCCTTCCGCCGTCTTGAACTTCACCGAAACCGCGCTGGCATCAAGCCCGACGGTCTTCGCC
>JASHSD010001061.1 GCA_030036985.1 Bryobacteraceae bacterium | reverse complement strand
GAACGGTGGGCATGGATCAATCAATCCGTGAAATGTGCTGCGAAGAGTTCGGGAATAAGGTCCCCGACCTCAGCAACGGCGCCATGGATGTCGAATTTCTTCGGGTCCACGACCTGCGGCTTGCCGACATAGAGCGGCTGAAAGCGCGTCGAAGTCCCGGCATAACCCTTCTTGTAGCCGCCTTTTAGCAGACGACTCTTTGAGAGCGTCGCCCGCCCCCATGGCCCAGGGGCACGGTCATTGACCATGACGCCAAGCATCGGTGGCTTGCCCGGGACGTTCACAGAAACGAGCTTGCCGCCAGCGGCCGTGAATTCCTTCGGCGACAGGCGATGGCCGCCGGCTCCCACCGGTGCGCTATCGAGCGCAATCCATAGCAGCGGCTTGCCTGCAATGGTCGCGCCGGTCTCAAAAACGCCAGCCCATTCGACCTTGTCGAAGATCACCGCGGAGGGACGAAGTGCCGTGCCCGTCTTCGGATAAACAACCGAGCGCAACGTATTCTGAAAGCGGCCGGACATTCCGCCGGCAGCCATAGACCGCCGGCCAGCTTGTTTGGCGAGCTCGGCCGCTTCGCGGATCGTGTCCGTGGCCGCGCGCTTTACCTTTTCGATGACGAGGAGTTGGCCCCTCGAGAAAGGACCTGAATCGCAGGATAGCGAGAGCCGCATCAGCGCCCAGCTGCTGCAGCCTTGCGCACAGTATTCTTCGGAGCGAGCGCCTTCGTCGGCTGGACCATCTTGACCTCGGCAACGGCCGCCAGAAAGGTGTCATTGCAGGCCTTGCGCTTCTGCATGAGCGGAATGAGATCCCCGCTCCGATTGAAGCGGCCGATCTGACGTCCGAAGTTGCGCGCCAGCGCGAGAACGATCTTCTCCGGCGGAACGTTGCGAATGGTGCCGAAGATACCGGCGCAATACACGTTAAGCGCATCGCCGATGTGCTTGTCGAGTTGTGCGTCAATATCGAGAGCGGCCGGGGCGGCAGCCCCATTCGTTTTGACCTCGGCTTCGGCGGCTTCGATCGCCTCTTCCATCAACGGCCCCATTCTCGAACAAGCTTTTGCACTTCTTTCCACTCTCCCCGCGCGCCGAGGGCGGCAATATTCAGCAACGTCGCACGCTCGCGCTTAACGTCCTTTTCGATCAGCCGCGACCACGCCGCCAATTGCCGCGGCGTCATGGACCAAAGTTCCTCTACGCTGAATCTTCCTCTGCGCTTAAGAGTTCCGAACGCGTCAGCGACGTCTTCACCCATGTCCCGCCGTGACCGGGAGCGCCCTCTACTGCCTTTTCGTCTGGCGCTGTCGAGGAGCCGCTCGGCAACTGCGCCTCCCCGTCGTCGAAAGGGGGAAAAGTAAGCTCAATGCACTTGTTGAGGAGACGATTTTCGTGGCCTGCGACCAAGGACTGATAGAACGCCGTCGCCTCTTCGTCCGTGTCCTCGCCGACAAAGCATGCCAGGAAGAACGCTAGGCCAATTTCGGGATAGCGCAGCGGCGTTCGCAGGAAATCGGTAAACTTGGTGCCATGAGCGCTGATCAGCGGCTCCAGTTCGCTATTCTTGGCACCCTTCAGCTTCACTTCGTTGCCGGAGATGACCAAAGTGGCCGTCGCAGGCGCAATCAACGAAAGCTTCATAGACTCTCCGCGTTAGACAGGAACGGTGCCGAGTGGTGCCGTCCACACTTGGCCCATGCCAAAATAATAGTTGTCGACGTTCGGCGGCGCCGATGGACCGCCCTCAGACGCTGTCGTAAACCAGATCGCGCCGTAATTGCCGTTGACCGCCAGCATTTCGCCGGTGATATCCAGTTCGCCCCAGGCGCTGTCGCCGATGAATTCGATCACCTTGTTGCAACGGAATGACACGCGCGGCAGAAGAATTGCCACGTTGGGGCCGTAAGTATTCGCGCCGATGAATGCGACTTCGCGCTGAAGGATGCTCGACGCATTGCCGATTTCGAGCATGCCGCTCGAAACGGCGGACCCAAAAAACGCCA
Organism: Bryobacteraceae bacterium; assembly: GCA_030036985.1. Lineage (GTDB taxonomy): Bacteria > Acidobacteriota > Terriglobia > Bryobacterales > Bryobacteraceae > BOG-234. The sequence continues at coordinate 1,006 of JASHSD010001061.1, read as the reverse complement.
ATAGAAGGTTGTCCTCGTCGAACTCGTCGAACTTCATTTCGACTTCGGCCTCGAAGGATATGATGGCCTGGAAGTCTTTCTGTTTGATCCCGCTGGCCTTGGACCAATGATCGAGCTTAGTGGGATTGGGCGTGACGCTGAAGCTTTGCACGCTGCCCGCATTGACGAATCCGGACAAGCTGAATGGCGGCGAGGACACGGTCATCGCGGGGCTCTCCATCTGGGGGAAGGCGGCGCTTCACAGCGGCGCGGGTGCAGGAGCCCATCCCTGCGCTTTCGGGCGTCAGCGGCGTCTCACGACGGCGCGAACGTTTTATTTGTTTGCTAGATCGACCCTGGAATGACCGGGTAATAGAACTCGAAGACGAGCCACATCGTGCCTTCCAGTTCGCGGCCGAGATCCAAGCCGTTCTCAGGAATGCCCATGTAGCGGCCGCCACGGCCGTTGATCGTGTAGCTTGTCAGCGTCGCATCGCTGGCGATGGCGTTGATCAGCGCCGCGCGGAAGCTGTTGAGCTTCGTGCCGACGCCCGCGGGAAGTTCGCCAAGGATGATCTTGATGACCGGCCGCATGATGACGCGGCGTGGGGCAAGAGGTCCGCGGATGCGCGGGTCGGCGTCGTCGGCTTCTTCGGTGCCATCCAGAACAACGACAGCCGGCAACTGCGTTTCCGACGGCGCAACCTTGCTGCGCGCGACGAGCTCCGGCCAAATTCCTGGGATGCCCCTGATCACGATGACCAGTTGCTCGAGGATTGCCTCGCGATAATCCATTTACCGCTCGCCGGGCCCGCGCTTGTGCAGCAGGATCAGCTTCACCTCTCCCGACAGATCGCCATCACCCATCGGCTCCAACTCATGGCTTTCGATCTTCCAGGTCTTGTCCCCGCGCGTGCAGTGCATGATCAGCGTTCCGCCATCGAGCATGGACGGCTTAATCTTGCGGGTAGAGAGGTCGCAAGCCTGGACCTTGGCGACAGGTTTGATGGTCTGCAGGACCGAGCGG
>JASHSD010000093.1 GCA_030036985.1 Bryobacteraceae bacterium | reverse complement strand
CCAGCGGAGCCCCAGGTTGAGCGTCAGATTGCTGCGCGCGCGCCAACTGTCTTCGGCAAACGCGCCGTAATAGCGGTTCCTCAGATAAAACCGCTGGCCGGACGTCTGCGTATAGTTGCTGGGGAAGCCGAGCAGAAAATCGGCGAACGGATTTCCCGTGGTCGTGCCGTCGATATTGAAAGTTCCGTTGAACGTGGCGTTCGGATTCTCATTCACCTGATCGTTGTGAAACTGCACTCCGAACTTCATCGTGTGGCTCCCGATCACCTTCGAAAGACCATCGCTGAAATACAGCGTGTTGTTCCATTGGTCGGTGTTCGTTATGGGCACTCCCATGACGAACGATGGGAAAACGATATTCGTGACGCCTTCAAACTCAGGCGCCTGGACGACGATGCCGCCGTTGGCCGGCCCCGATACGAAGCCCTGCGAAGACAGACTGACGCCGAGACCTCCGTGCGGTTGGCCGATGTTGTTCACGTTGCGCAGAAAGCCCGCCCGAAATTCATTGACCGTGGTCGAACTGATGACCTTGTCCCAACCAATGGTGATCTCCTGCGCCTGGCCTATGGTGAGGGCGTCGAAGCCCGGAATAGTCGCTCCGCCCTGCTGCCCTGGATAGGGGTTATCCAGCCTGTAATTGTCAATGAAATAGTAGCCGGAGAAATTTCCGTAGCGGGTGTTCGCGTCGATTCGGCTGCCGCCCTTATCGTCGCGCACCGTCTCGCTGGATGCGGAGGTGGAGAACAGGTTCGAGCCGATATTCGGCGTCGGAATGTACTGCAGCAGGGCCTTGGCGGGTGCCGAAATCGCGCTTTGCGGGACGATCGCGTTCGGGAGAACGCATTGAGCCGAGTTCGTGCACCCGGGCGTGTAGAAAGCCTCGCCTTGGGATACCGTGTAGCCGAGTTCGCTGGTCAGCAACTGCGCCATGTAAGGTCCGCTGACCGTGCCCGTCAGGGTGCTTGCCGCATCGCTGAAATTGCCCTGCCGCTCCGCCATCGACATCACCGTGGTTTCCGGCGAGGCGATGCCCTCAATAGTGTTTGTCCCCTGAAAATCCGTGAAGAAGAAGAGCTTGTTCTTCAGAATAGGCCCGCCGATAGTCCCGCCATACTGATTCTGCTGATACGGTCCGACCGTCGGATCGAAGAAGTTCCTGGCGTCGAGATCGGTATTGCGCAGGAATTCGAAAGCATCGCCATGGAAGGCGTTCGAGCCGGACTTGGTGACGACATCGATCATGCCGCCGTTGTAATTCCCGTATTCCGGATCGAAGTTGTTCGTCAGAACCCGGAACTCCTGGATGGAATCCAGATTCGGGATCACCGACGTGCCCCCGTTCATGTGCTCCTGCACGTCGACGCCGTTAACCATGAACCCATTAGCCGATTCCCGCTGGCCGCTGATGGAAACGTCACCGGGATTGGCATCTCCTGACGGATTGAGCGTTCCAGTGACGCCCGCCATAATTACCGAGGTCGGAGTCAGCGTAGTAACCGGTGTGACGCCGGGTTGTATGGCCAGCAGATCGGTATAGTTGCGGCCGTTGAGGGGAATCGCTTCCATCTGCACCGCTCCAACTACCTCGCCCAGATGCGTCGCCACCGTGTCGGGTTGGGTTTGCACGTTGCTCGACGTCTCCGAAATAGTCACTTCCTGGGACTGAGTCGCGATCTCCAGCGTCGCGTTGACCGTAACCGCCGACTCGGCGTCCACCGCGATATCGGTTTTTCTCTGTGGCCGGAAGCCTTTGGCCTCGACGGTCAGGTCGTAGGTTCCGACCGCCAGCGACGGAAACGCATAGTACCCTTTTGTATCGGTAGTCGCCTCAAACTGCGTCTTCTGCGTGGTATTGACCAATGTGAGATGAGCTTCGGGGATGAAGCCCCCGGTCGCGTCCTTGACCGTTCCCGAAATCCCGCCGCCGGCAGCCCAAAGAGAAGCCGACAACAGGATGACGAGCAGGGCCGGCGCCGGCAGGTCTATCGCTGCGCGGACCAAGGGTTGAGCGTTGGAGCGATATGCACCCCTGACGTTCCAGTGCCGCATTCGGGTGGTCCTCTCGTGTTACGAATTGTAAATTAGTGCTACTGACCCCAATAGAGTAACACGATGTTGCAAGAAGTGATACGCTAATCGGGCATGAGCTCGGCGATTCCACCGACAAACGGTGATATCGATAACCGCTCTGCCTCGTGCAATACAAATCTCGTGCAATACAATTACGCTTGGGAAAAAGGGGAATGAGATATTTGACCGCGGTAACGACCGTTGTTGTGATTTTCGCCCGCTGTGCGCAGGCGCAGCTCGCACAGCCACCGGCCGGCGTTACGCAAGGCCTCCTTGCAGCCCAGCCGAATACCTGCGTGGCGAATCCTCGACTCGGAAGCCTTCAAAATTCACCCACCTGGTCGGGCTGGGGCGGCGACACGAACTCTCGCTTTCAATCGAAAGCCATGGCGGGTCTCGCTGCTGCGGACATACCGAAACTCAAGCTCAAATGGAGCTTCGGTATTCCAGGCGCCTCCAGCATGTATTCACAGCCCGCGGTTGCTTTCGGCAGAGTTTTCGTCGGCGGCGACAACGGGGTCGTATATTCGCTCGACGCGAAGACGGGCTGCCTCTACTGGGCTTATCAGGCGGACATGTTCGGCCGATTCGCTCCCATCGCCGCGCCCATCTCCGGGCACCCCGGCACTCGTTACGCCATCCTGTTCGTCACTCGCTCCACTACCGCTTACGCTCTCGATGCGCACGACGGCAAGTTGCTCTGGAAAACACAAATCCGGACCGGCCTAAATAACCTGAGCGCCACAGCGGCTTTCCATGGCGGCCGGCTTTACGTGCCGATGTCCGGCACCGAGACGCTGATCGGCGCGGATCTGAACTACGAGTGCTGCAAATCGCGCGGCGCCGTGGCCGCGTTGGATGCCAACGCCGGCAAGGTGCTGTGGTTTACGCAAAGCATCGCGGAACCACTGCGCGAACTCGGCGAAAACGCGAAGGGCAAGCAACGATGGGGACCCGCGGGCGCTTCCGTATGGAATACGCCCACCATCGACGCCAAACGTGGCTTGATTTACGTCGGCACGGGGAACAGCTTCGGACGAATCGCAGCCTCGACCAGCGATTCCATACTGGCCCTCCGCATGACGGACGGCAAAATGATGTGGCATCACCAGGAGTTTGAGGGCGATGCATTCATGGTCCGCTGTCAGCCGAACAATCCCGCGGATTCCAACTGCGCGGAGAAGTTGGGTCCCGATTACGACTTCGGCGGTTCGTCTGCGATTCTGCAAACGGTCAACGGCAAGGATATTCTTTTAGCCGCCGGGAAGGGTGGTGTCGCGATCGCGCTCGATCCGGCTGAGCAAGGCAAGCTTCTGTGGCGGACTCAGCTGTGGGAAAAGCAGGCGCCGCCGGGATCCGGTCTGGTGGTCTGGGGCGGCGCGGCGGATGG
>JASHSD010001060.1 GCA_030036985.1 Bryobacteraceae bacterium | reverse complement strand
GTTATCAGACCACCGCGGACGGTCTCAAGATCGCGCTCTTCTTCTCCCGCACCTATGCCCGTCTGCTGCGGCCCAAACTCGCCGAGATTCCTGGTCAGAGTCCTCCATCGGATTCCTCTCTGCGCGCCGCCTTCGACCACCTTCAAACCGAAATCGACCGCTGTTGCGAGGAACAAAAACTCGCCGCCTGAAAACTTAACTCATTCACCTTGCAATCTCTTGGGTAAGGACTCTAGCGGCATCGGAGCGCACGCGCGAGACGGGCCGCGTGATTTCGGCGCAGCAGATGATGCTGGAGAGGCTGGAGGACGGCCCGTGACTGGCGGCATTGTTTTTTTTGGCGGCATGAGAGGCGGAGTTGGAAAAACGGTAATGACTCACGCGGCTTCCCTTGGGGCCATTTTGCACGATCAGCCCGCCGTATACGTCCTGACGGACCCGCATCGGGAGCTGCGGAAAGAAGGAAGGCCTTACGGCGTGCTCGACGGCCGTGAACCGCGATGCTGGCGCCCATTTTGAATGAGAGTCGAAAAGCCCGTGCCGGGTGGACCTTCATCGACGGCGGCGGCAACCGACCTGCCTTCGACGAAGAAGTAGCTGCCGTAGCTGATCTTTGTCTCTTGGTCTTCCGCAACACCGATGAGGATATCGATGTTGTGACAAAGGACCTGATCCGAATACCGAAGGCGATGGCCTGGCCCACAGCTTGGCCAACAAATCCGTACGCTTCTCGCGCGGCACAGTTTAAGTTAGAACGCCTCATGAAGGATTTTCCGTTACGCGTCATCATGACCCCAATTCCGAAGGTCGACTCATCCTTGCAGCTGATCGCCAAAGTGCTGGAGTCACCCCGAACCGTCGTGAGGAAGATGGCGCGCAAGGTTTTCGAGGTGGTGGCCGACGAATACGAGCAAAGAAAGCCGAAGGGTGTTGAACAACCACCGGAACACACATGATCCGCCTGACCGTCGCTCCCAGTGAATCGGAAGTGACCCGGCCACCCCTTTTTTCCTACTGCCTTCCTCCGGTTGGCGTTGAGAGGGTAGAGGCCTTTTTTATATTAAGAAAGACGATGACCCGCGACTCGGCAGGAATCCTCGAAAGTGACGGCCATTTTTTGTCCGTTCTCGGCCAACGAATCGCCATTAACGGCCCAAAAAAGCTTGCAAGTTTGACCGAAAACAGTCATGGTGTTGTCCGCCTACGGCCAAAATGTGGGGACGAGAATGGCCGAAAGCAGCCAAATCACACCGCCTGCGATTCACGGGTGGCCCACGGACAGAATCGGTAGGGGAAGATGGCCGAAAACAGCCAAATCGAAGTGCCTGCCGTTCGGCAGAAGCGAGGTATCCCGATTTATACGACGAACCCGAGCATTCCTTGTAAGGATGAAATTGGCCGTATGCGGCGGACTCGGATCGGCAATGAGCGCATGGGAATGCTGATTGACGGCGACACCAACGAGATCATCATGGGGCGGGGCAGCGCGGTTATGTATGAATTTGAGGAGGTGGATAAGGAACGCTTCGTGAAGCTCTTTCTTGATGGCGTCAGGAAGACCGCAGGCCTTTCGAGCACGGGCCTCATGATTTTCGAACTGATCTATCATCAGGTGCGCGAGAACCCGAACAGCGACGAAATCAAGATGAGCTTTATGATGGCCCAGGACAGCCGCCCGAATCTTGCTGAACGCACTTACCGGCGCGGGCTGCGCGAATTGCTCGACAAGGGAGTTATTTTTCGCAGTCCGGTGGACGGGGTTTTCTTCGTCAATATTCGCTGCATGTTCAACGGCGACCGGCTGGCCTTTGTAAAGGCTTACCATCTCAAGGGGTCAGGCTACCAGCCGGAGTTGCAGCTCGAAGCCCCGAAAGCGGAGGGGTCGGAATGAGCATTCAGGTTCTCACCAGCGCGCCCGGCGGTTACGTCCGGTTTGAATCCACAGAGGTTGTGGGCGCGGATCGCTGGCGAAGGACCGAGGATGTGCGAATCAGGTTTTGCAATGGGGATTTTGTCATTGTGTCGGGCCGGGTTGCCCGCGGCCTTGAGCAACTTGGAATTATCCCGCATTAGGTAGTCAGGTCGACTCTTTCCGCGGATGAGGGGACGCGAAAGGGAAGGGAACCGGCTCAGCGAAATCGACTGCAGGCGATCAGGACTTTACCTTCAGTTCCAGGTCGAGTTTCAGAGACTGTCCGAAGCCGTCGAGGCCAGGGAAAAGCGAAGCCCGGTGTATGTTCATCGATCAAGTATTTCAGGAACGGGATGCGAAGGTCACGTTTCAGAATGAGCCTCCGGACCACGGGATGATCGGGAACGGTCGGCTCGTCACCCACTTTGGGATTGCTCATCATGCCCATCACGATGATGCTGAACGTCGCCTGATGGAACAGCTTGCACAGGAAAAAGCCCTGCTGCGCGACCATCCGGGCGTTAAGCTGCGCTGGATCGACGCGGATGATGACTGGCTTTTCCGCTCGAAGATGCTGTCCCGAATCGGGTTCAGCTCATTGGCCACGCTTCCCAGCAGTTCCGTCCAGCAGGTCCGGAGCTGCGCGTGCAGAAGAGCCTGCGCCCGCTGGTAATCCCGCAGCCGGACGAAACAGTTGTCGCGCTGACGGAAGGCCGGCCCTTCTTTTCTCTTTTTCTTTTCGGCCATCT
>JASHSD010001059.1 GCA_030036985.1 Bryobacteraceae bacterium | reverse complement strand
GGCTGCGCACTCACGGTCTGGTTAAAAAGATCGGGCACACCTACAAGTACTACGTCACCGCTTTCGGCAAAGAGGTCGTCACCACTGCATTGAAACTGCGCGAACTCGTCATCATCCCGCAACTCGCACCCCGCCTCGCTCAGTAACTTCGATTTCCTGCCGGAAATCGTCAGAATCTGAATGTAGAGGTACTAATGGGCGCGCTGGTGAATGTCCGAATGGTTGAGAGGGTCTTCGCGGCCAGTTGCGCGTCTTCGGTATCCACCATCAATATGCCGTCGGAGCCGAAGAGCACAGCGACCCTGCCGCCGGCCGCGTCGGGATGCGCGGGATCCAGACCCGCCGAGCCATGCAGCAAGTAGATGTTCGGCGCGAGCTTTTCCGTAACCAGCATCTGAATCTTGTCCCAGGGCGTTTTGTAGCCTTGCGGGAACGCGAACGGTCCCTTGCCAGGAGGGACGATCGTTATGGGATAACCGCCTTCCTGCGCCCATGCGTTTGCGGAAAGAACCGATATCGCGGCCAACGCCCCGAATAACAGTCGTCTGCTTTTCATTGGCTTGTCCTTTCATTCCCGACCTTCGATACTACCGGATCTCGATGCACGTAGTTTTTTGGGGGCGGTCCCCCGGACTGCGGCGGACGCCTTCTACATCTAAAAAAGCCCGCCTGTCGGGAAATGGGACGGCGCTGATATCAGGGGCCAAGCCGGTCCGGGGACCGTCTGCGGGCGTGGGCGCCCCCATCAACCTGATCTCCGGAAAACGTGGCATTGGATTGCTCAATCCGTGTCGGGGTGATCCGATTCCCGCCGCGGCCCAGGTAGAGGTTCGGAGCGAGATAACCATAGACATTCACCACTTTGACGGATGACGATCCCTCGCGGATCGCCCGCGGAACTCATCGCGCGCCGCTTCCGTGCGCATGATTTCGCCATCGATTCGGAATCGATAGCCGTAGCTTGGGTGACCGGGATTCCTGCCGATACCTGCGCCCAGCGCGGCGAGCGCAATCTGGCCGCGGACTACACCACTCAGGCCCTCAACGAGATGAAAACCATTTTCGGAGAAAACAGCCCGCGCCGCCGTGGAGCAGCAAGGCGCACAATTTCGAAAGCGCGGCGAAAGACTACACCTGCGACATTGTGCGCAGAGACCCTGTCAACAGCCTTTTCGCGCGAACCCTCGCGGAGTGCTGTCCCCGTTTCCTGAAACTAATGCATCGAAAATCGCGAAGCGAGGGAAATAAGTATGTTGGCGGCCGACTCTTTCCGTAAATGACGTTACGGTCCCGTGTCACCGAAGTGAGAATGACAATCGCCGGCCAACATTCCATGGCTATTATGGTTGTGGATGGCCGAGTATAAAATAACGACTCCGCAGCGGACTTACTCAGCCGTGGTCGAACGGGGCGTAGTCAAACGGCTGGCGGAGTTTCTGCCGCCGGGTGTCGGCCGCATCTTTGCGGTTTCCACCCGCGACGTCTGGAAGCTCTACGGCTGCCAGGTTCAGCAGGCCCTCGGCGACCGCTGCTGCGAAGTGCTTTACTTCGTGGGTGGCGAAGACAACAAACGCCTCTCGCACATCGAACAAATGGCCGATCAGATGGTCGAGCGCGGCGCCGACCGCTCCAGCCTGATCGTCGCGGTGGGAGGCGGCATTGTCACCGACATGGCCGGTTTCCTCGCGGCTATCTTTATGCGCGGCATCCCGGTGATTCAGGTTCCGACCACCCTGCTGGCGCAGGTGGACGCCGCCGTCGGTGGCAAGACCGGCGTCAATCTGGTTTCGGGCAAAAACCTGATCGGCAGCTTTCACCAGCCCCTGGCCGTGCTCATCGACCCTTCCGTGCTGCATTCGCTGCCCGACCGCGAGTACCGCGCCGGCCTCTACGAAATCATCAAAGCCGGCGTGATTCGCAGCGAACCTCTTTTCCGCCTGCTCTCGGACCGGCGCGACGAAGTGCTCAATCAATCGCCCGAAGTGGTCGACCGGATGATCGCCGAATCGGTGCGCATCAAAGCCGAGGTGGTTTCGGCCGACGAGCGCGAATCCGATCTGCGCCGCATCCTGAATTTCGGCCATACCTTCGGCCATGCGCTCGAAGCCGAGACACACTACACGCGCTTCCTGCATGGCGAGGCCATTTCCTGGGGCATGCGCGCCGCCACCCGTCTGGCCGAGAAACTCGAAATGCTGCCGCCCGACGATTCCGAGGCAATTATGCACGTGCTGGACGCCTACGGCCCCATCCCGAAGTGCGACGGCATCAGCCGCGTCGATCTTCAAGTCCGGCTGATGCGCGACAAGAAGACCGTCCAGAACCGGATCCATTTCGTGCTCCCGGTCCGGATCGGCGAAGTGGTGGTGCGCTCCGACGTGCCCATCGCGGCGGCCCAGAACGCGATCGAACATTCGCTGGCGGATTGCCGGAATTAATGCACGCATCTCCCGCGGGCACAACGCCCGAAGGCGCGCGATCCGAACGGGAAGCCTCCCGCTGGGTGCGTTCCATGTTCGGACGCGTGGCGCACAGTTACGACTTCGCCAATCATCTCCTTTCCGCGAACATCGATCGCTATTGGCGCCGGCGTACCGTCGCGCGCGTGCGCGACGTGCTGCTTCGCTCCGATTCGCGGGTGCTCGATCTCGCCTGCGGCACCGCCGATCTGCTCATCGCGCTCGAGTGCGAAGCGGGCCGCCGGCTCATCGGCAGCGACTTCTGCCATCCCATGCTGACCCGCGCGCGAACCAAGCTGCAGCGCGGCCGGCTGCAATCGGCGCTGGTGGAATCGGACGCGCTGGAGTTGCCCTTCCGCGACGCAACCCTCGATCTGATCACCATCGCGTTCGGCTTTCGCAACCTGGCGAACTACCGCGCGGGCCTGGCCGAAATGCGCCGCGTGCTGAAGCCCGGCGGCATGGTCGCGATTCTCGAATTCACCCAGCCGCCGAACCGCGGATTCGCGGCGCTCTACAACTGGTATACCCGAACGCTTCTGCCCGTTGTGGGGGGAGCGGTTTCCGGCGCGCCAGACGCGTACACGTACCTGCCCGAATCGGTGCGCAAATTCCCCAACGCCCCCGAGCTGGCCGCGATGATGATGGACGCCGGATTCTCCAACGTCGAATGGGAATACCTGACCTTCGGCATCGCCGCCCTGCACCTGGCCCGTATCGAGAAATAGTCAACGCTTGTGCACCTCCAGCTGCACCGGGGGTGCGAGTGAACCAACCTCGGGAGCATAATACTCATACACTCTGGACTCGAAGGTACGCGTGCGGATCGGATACTCCGCCCGCACCCGGAACGGCAGGGTAAACGTGCCGCGGGCGGCGATCGAATCGAAGTACAGGATTGCCTGCGTCGGCGTCACGCTGTACTTCTCCAGGCGCGCGCTCCGCTGTCCCGCGCTCTTCTCGCGATAGGCATCGAGATCTTCGCTCAGCAGTTCGAACCCTGGAGGAATGCCGAGGTCGACCATCACCATATTGGCCGTTGTGCCGAGGTTGTTGCGGATAGTCGCGGTTGCCGTCGCAATCTCGTCCTGCGCGAGATGTGTGCGGTCGTAGCTGACGTCGATCGACAAAGGCTTGCCCGCCGGCTGCCCATTCCACGGCACGAAATAGCGGCCCGCGACCTGATAGGCCAGGTTCCCTTCGCCCTGAAACCGGATCTCAACATCGTTTGCCGACTGCGAATCCACTGCCTTGAAGACGAATTGGTGCAGCAGGTCGTTGTTCTCCGGCGTCAGCATCAGATTGGCGGAAACCTTGCCATTGACCAGAACCTCAACCGTGCCCTTAGCCGTCGCGCTTCCCTTTTCGGCGGAGAACAGCAGCGCGCGCAAAGCCATAATCGTGGCTTGCGTGCTTCCCCATGCCCCTGCGGCGTCCTTTTTCGAGACGATGTAATTCAGCGCTTTCGTTATGACCGCGGCGTCTCTCCCCCGCTTCAGCAGGGCCTGCACGGCCAGTCCGGTGGTCTCGACCGCGGCGCTCGTGCCCGTACCGTACACACTCGTCTCCGCCGCGTTCCACCACGCCTGATCGTTTTCGTCGCTCCGCGCGGAGAGCAGCAGCTGCAGCACTTCATCGGTGAAAGCGGGATCCCTGGCGTAATCCACCGCGAAATTGGCCAGAACGGCCAGCGTGTATGCATCCGGCTTTGCCCTGTCGGCGAGGTGCGTCTCAATGAAACGTTTGGCGTTGTCAACGGCGGGACCCCGATAGCCGGTCACTTCGAGCGCCCAGGCCACATACGCGGTAATGCGCAGAATGTCCGAGTTGTAGCGATTGGTGGCGCCTTCGTTGATAAACGACGTGTCCGGATTCCAGCTGCCATCGGCCTGCTGTTGACGGGCCAGCCACTGCTGCGTCCGCTCGATGATTCTGGTATCCACGTCGTGGACCTTCGACATGTCGCTGAACTCCATCAGGCCATAGGAGGTCAGAATTTTGTTGGCGGGCGCATTTCCAAACCACGAGAATCCGCCGCCGGGCACCTCGAAGGTCAGCAGCCGCTGATAGCCGGTCGCGATATAACCCTCGGCCTTCGCGCTCACTTCAGGCGTCAGCTTTTTCGTGCGCTTCATATAGTCGAGCGCCAGAACGTTCGGATACGTGCTGGACGACGTCTGCTCGAAGCACCCGCCCGGCATCCGCAACAGGCTGTCCATCCCTTCCAACACTTGGCTCAGCGGACCCGGGTATAGCCGTACAAACACCGTTCCCGACTCGGGAATGGCGTTCGACGGAAAATTCACTACGTGTTGTGCGACTCTATCGAGGCGGCCGTTGAATACGATGCTCTGCTCGCGGCCGTTCGGAACTACTTCGATCTCACGCACCACGATGTCAGCCCTCTTCACCGCTCCATCCATCTCTGCCCGCAGCGTCAGTTTGAATTTCCCGATGCGCTTGGCCGCAATGCGGAATTCTGCCGCTCCCACGCGGCCCGACTCAACGGGCACAACCTTCTCGATCGAGTCTTGCTCCGCCGCGAACCAGTCACCCGGCTCCAGCCGCAGCCGCACGCCGCCGCGCGAGCCCGCATAGTTATAAATCGCAACCGGAATCGACACCTCATCCCC
>JASHSD010001058.1 GCA_030036985.1 Bryobacteraceae bacterium | reverse complement strand
GACCTGGTCGCGCCGGGCAATCTTATCTTTTCCATCCTCGACCCGAATTCCACGCTGGCGACCGAATACCCCGGCAACATTGTGCCGCTTGCATCGTACGTATCCCAACCGACGAACCGCGAGGTCTCGAATTACTTCATCCTGAGCGGGACCAGCATGTCGACCGCTGTCGTCAGCGCGGCCGCCGCGACGATGCTTGGCGCCAATCAGAGCCTGACGCCCGATACCGTGAAAGCGCGGATGATGCTCTCGGCCACCAAATTCGGCCAGACGGTCTGGACGATTAACGTTCCGACGCCGGCCCAGACCTACACGGTTTACGCTGACATTTTCACGGTCGGCGCCGGTTACCTGCAGTTGAATAGCGCGCTGGCGAGCACGGCCACGCTTCCGGCAGGAACCAACGCCGCGTCGCCGATCGCGGTCCTCGAATCGACCAATCCGGTGACGATTTACATCCAGAACGACCCGTCCATGACGTCCGTCTGGGGCGCCACCCCGGTTTGGGGAGACACCGCGGTTTGGGGCACCACGGCGGTCTGGGGTGACGCGGCTTGGGTATCCGGAGATTCCTTCGTTTGGGGCGACACCGCGGTCTGGGGTGACACATTCGTCTGGGGCGATACGTTCGTCTGGGGCGACACCACCGTCTCGCCGAACACATTCGTCTGGGGCGACACCTTCGTTTGGGGTGATACATTCATCTGGGGCGATAACGTCACCGTCAGCGATCCCGATATTTAGCGGGAATAACATCCGTCGCGCGACCCGTCACCGGGATCGAAAACCGCGTTCCCATGCAGGGCAGGTTGGCAGGGGCGTCCTCTGAGTCCGGCGGATTGGCAATCCAATGCCACGTTTTTTTGGGGGGCGGTCCCCCCGAACCGCGGCGGTCGCCGCCTTGAAAAAAGGCCGCCTGTTCGGTAATGCGACCGCGCTGATTCCACAGGCCAAGCCGGTCAGGGGACCGGCTGCAGGCGAGGGCGCCCGCCCCCCACAAATCAACTCGTCTCGGGAAACGACGTGGCGTTGGATTGCCAATCCGCCGGGCCTGTGCCTTGAGCCTGCTACGCCGTTACGTTGAACAGCGTCTTGAAGCCGTAATCCATGTGCAGCTGCTGGTGGCAGTGAAAGAGCGTAAGACCTTCCATCGCCGGCACGAAATCGACGGCGATCTTCCGGTAGCCCTTCAGCAGCACGACATCTTTCATCACGCCCGAGGTGGGCTTGCCGTACACATCGATCAGCTCGAAACTGTTCCGATGCAGATGCACCGGGTGCGAATCGTCGGTGTGATTATCGAAGATCAGGCGGTAGCGTTTGCCCTTGCCGAGTGCGCGCGGCTGGGCGTTTTCGTCGAACGTCTTGCCGTTGATGGTCCAGTGATTGAATCCGCCCTTGCCGCCGTTGATCTTGCCGAATGAGAGCGTGATGGTCTCGACCGGTTCGGGCGCGGAATTATTACCGCCGAATATCGTATAATCCCAAGCCTTGTGTTGGGGCTTGATCCACTTCGGGTCGCCCTTCCGACCGGCATATTCGACCACGATACCCATGCCGTCCCGGCGATCGTCGTCGTGCGGCGTTCCGAGCACCCACACGCCGGGATTTTTCATTTCAACAATGGCGGAGATGCGCTCGGCCGTGCCGAACTCAAGAACATCCACCATCTGCGGATGCGGCACGGGATTGCCGTCGAGCGCCACGACCTGGAACTGATGTCCCGAAAGCGCCAGCTCGATGTTCTCCGTCGCGCTGCCATTCAGGATGTGGAACAACACGCGCTGGCCCTCTTTCACCCGCACCGGTTCGCCGTAGCCGAGCGCTTTGCCGTTGATGGTGAAGCGCTGGTATCCGATCTCCCATCCGTTCGGCGCGGAGTGCTTGTCTTCCTCTTCCTTGCGCGCCTTCTCCGCGGGTGTGACGTCGGGGTCTTCCATCTCCTCGGCCGTGGTGAAAAAAGGTTCCCATTCGTGCGTGGCGAGGAAAACCTCCTGGTCGTATTGCCCGGGGTTGTTCTTCGGTTCGATGTAGACGATGCCAAACTGGCCTGTGTAGGTGCCGCGATTCGTGTCGGACATCGACATCACGTGCGAGTGGACGAACCGCAATCCCGAAGGCTGCGGCGTCAGGCGATAGCGAATATGCCCGCGCGCCGGGACGCTCAGGCTCTTCTCCTCCGGCGCGCCGTCCACATCGGCCGGGACGATCAGACCATGCCAGTGGACGAACTCGGGCACATCGGTATCGTTGAAGAGATCCACGGTCACCGGCACGCCCTCGTGCAACCGAATCGGCGCAATGGGAGCCTGGCCGTTATAGCCGGTGGTGCTGATGGTGTGGTCTTTCGCGATATCGGCGAGAACGGGGCCGATGCGGAGGGTTAGATCGGCGGGTGCGTTATCGGCTGGGGCGGGCGCGGGCGGCGCGCCGGCTCGGTTGCAGGCGGCCAGCGCCAATCCGCCGGTCAATGCGGCGCCGTAAAAAAAATCGCGGCGCGTTGTCTTATTTTTCATCAGTCCTATTAAATCAGGACCAGCAGCACACGCTTAAACCCCGTGCCGCGCAGTTTTTTGTGGGGTCGGGCCTTCGGGCCTGCGGCCGGGCTTCCGCCCGGCCCGAGACCGCAACGATTTGACGGGCCAAGCCGGTGGCAAAAACTACGTGGCACAGGCTTCGGCTTGGGCTTAAGCCTGTGCTACTGATTTGCCGACGCCCAACACGCTGTCCACAATCTCGCGGAACTCGTCCTGCGTGAGCAGACCCCGCTTCTCGATGCCCCTGTCCTTGACCTTCCTGAGCATCTCGCCGATCGTTTCATCGTCGACGCCCGTGATGCCCAGCTGTTCCAGGTTATAAGTAATCGAAGCCTTGCCGCTCTTCTTGCCCAGCACCACTTCGCCGCGCCGTCCCGTGAGCGCCGGATGCGTGCCGAACATAGCCAACGGCTCCTTCACCACCAGATCCACGCCAATCCCGGATTCGCGGGTGAAGTTCCGGTCGCCCAGTATCGGCTTGTTGACCGCGGTATCGAACCGGCTGATCCGGCTCACCAGCGCGCCCAACTCCGGCAGCTTGGCCAGATTGTATTGCGTGTTGTAACCGTAGAGCACATGCAGCGCGACCATCAGCTCCTCGAGCGCCGCGTTGCCCGTACGCTCACCCAAACCGTTGGCGCAGCTGTGGACACAATTCGCGCCCGCTTCCACGCCGGCCAGTTCGGTGGCCACGGCCATCCCGAAATCGTTATGCGTATGCACCTCGACCGGAAGCTTCGTCAGCGACTTCACCAGCCGCACCATGTACTTCATCGCTTCCGGCAGAATGCAGCCCATCGTATCCACGACCCCGACCGAATCCGGATTCGAATCGAGCACGATCCGGCTCAGCAGATTGCGCAGGTCTTCTTCGCGCGCCCGCGTGGTGTCGTAAGGGAAGTAAACCGCGTGCAGTCCGCGCGACTTCGCGTAGTTGATGACGCCGACGCTCTTCTTCAACACGTCTTCCCAAGTCCATTTGAACTGGTACTTCAGCTTGGGATACCCGATCGGCACCTCGATAATCACGCCATGGCAGCCGCATTCGATGGCTTTATCGATATCGGCGTTGATGGCGCGGGCAAAGGTGTAAATCTTCGCTTTCAACCCCAGCTTCGAGATCTTTTTGATCGCGTCGAAGTCCTGTTCGGAGACTGCCGGCATGCCGGCCTCGATCCGCTCCACGCCGACTTCATCCAGTTTCTCGGCGATGGCGATCTTGTCGGCCACGCTGAAGACCACGCCCGGCGTCTGTTCGCCATCGCGCAACGTGGCATCGTGAATGCTGACTTTTTCGGGAAGTTCGAAGGTGTTGCGCACCTCCGGAATGAAGTTATAAGGGCTTACCCACCACTCGTTTTCGCGGAAATATTTTTCTGTCATTTGGACCGGGCCTCACGATAGTGTATCCTACCCCGTTGATGTCTCTCCTGGCGATCTGCCAGTGGCTGGAACACTCGGCCCTGGGGATGGGAATTCGGGATTCGAACTGGTTTTATTTCATCGAGTGCATTCACGTCTTCGGGATTGTGCTCATGGTCGGGACCGTTTCCATGGTGGATCTGCGTCTGCTCGGAATCGGCATTCTGCGCCGGCAGCCGGTTTCGGAAGTAACCGCGCAGTACGTCCCGTGGACATGGACCGGCTTCGGCATTCTCGCCGTCACCGGTTCGTTCCTGCTGATCTCGGAAGCGGCGACGAAGCTGTATTGCAGCCCCTCATTCTGGATCAAGATGTCGCTGATCTTTCTCGCGGGCGTGAATATCGGGATTTTTCATCTCACCGTGTATCGGCGCCTCGGAGAGTGGGACAACGCGGAGGTGACGCCGCGGGGCGCGCGCGCGGCCGCGTGGATTTCGCTCTGCATCTGGGCCGCCGTGGTGTTTGCCGGACGCGGTATCGCATATTATTAGAAGCGATAGAGAGCGATACCGAGCCGCGACCGCGAGGGAGCGTTCATTACGCCGAGCCACATGACCTTTCAGCTTTTCTGTAAATGGATCGAAAGCTCGACGCTCGGCGCCGGAGTCAAGAACTCCATCTGGATCTTTCCGGTAGTCGAATCGATCCACATCCTCGCCATCGTCCTCCTGGCTTTCACCGCCGCGATGATCGACCTGCGCCTGCTCGGCGTTGGCTTCCTGCGCCGCCGGCCGGTAGCTGAAGTGGCGCGGCAGCTTACGCCCTGGATGTGGCGCGCGATCGTCCTGCTGATCCTGACCGGCATCGCCCTGTTCTCCTCCGAAGCCGCTTCGAAATGCTATGACAGCCAGGCGTTCTACATAAAGATGGCGCTCATCGCGGTAGCGATTGTCAACGCAGCCATCGCGGGCGCCATAATTCGGAGACACGCCGATGAATGGGACAGCCGGCGTTCGGCTCCGTTCGGCGCGAAGATGATGGCCGTAGTTTCGCTCGTGGCATGGGCCGGCGTGGTGTTTGCGGGCCGCGGCATCGCTTATTTCTGACGAAACGCGCGCGTCGCCTGCTCTGATATCATGTCGAACCAGAGGCAGGCACACATGAGATCGCTCTTATTGATTTCGGTTCTCGGATTGGGGATGTTATGCACAACGGAGCCGATGTTCGCGCACCACTCGACCGCCATGTACGACATGGCGAATCCGGTGACCGTCACCGGCGTGGTCACCCGTTTCGAATGGACCAATCCCCATGCGTACATCTATCTCAACGTGAAAAACGACAAGGGCGTTGTTGAAGAGTGGACCATCGAAATGATGAGCCTGAACCACCTCAAAGGCTACGGCTGGTCGAGAGACTTGGTTAAGCCCGGCGACGTGATCAGTTGCACCGGCGGCCGCGCCAAGAGCGGATTGCCCGCCATGCTGAGTTCGCTGATGAAGCTGGCCGACGGCCGCATGATCAAGTCGTGAGTTTCCGGATATGCTGATCGCAACGACAATCGTGCTCGCGGCCGCTTCGCTGGCGCAGGTAGTTCCCGGCGGCGCTCCCGCATACCAGCAGGCGGCGCGGCTGCCCGCCAGGATACGCAGCTTCACGGCTAAACCGGAGACTATCCAGCCCGGACAAACGGTCCTGCTCGAGTGGGATGTCGAAAATCCCCAGGCTACGAACATCGATCAGGGCATCGGAGTCGTAATCCCTCGTGGCAGCATGCGGGTGATGCCGAAAGCGACCACTACGTACACGCTGAGCGTGCGCGGCATGAACGGCATGTTGACGAAAGAGGTGACCGTCACCGTTCCCGGCACAGCGCCGGTGACGGAGAGCGCCTCGGCGGAACCGGTCAAGAAGGAAACGCCGCACTTCCTGGACGGCAAGCCCGATCTCTCCGGCGTTTACGAAGGCGGGTTCGGAGGCGGCGGACGCGGACGTGGTGGGCGCGGCGGGGCAACCGTCGCGGCCGACGGCATCGCCCGAACGCCAACACTGAAGCCGGGCAACGAGAAGTACAAAGTGGTGCGCGGCCCCGATGACCCGGGCCTCTATTCGGACTGCATGCCGGTCGGCGTCCCCGGATCGTTCAACGTGCCTTATCCGTTCCAGATCATTCAGGCGCCGAAATCGATCACGATCTTCTACGAATACCCTGGCACGTACCGCATCATCCCGACGGATGGCCGGCCGCACCGTGCCGATCTGGATCCCACATGGATGGGCGATTCGGTCGCCCATTGGGAAGGCGACACGCTGGTCA
>JASHSD010001057.1 GCA_030036985.1 Bryobacteraceae bacterium | reverse complement strand
CCCCAGTTTATCGGCCAGATCCTTGATCACCGCGCGCTTGCGCTCCGCCGGAATGGCGGGCGTTCCCAGCACGGCGCGCAGGTCGGCGGAAGATCCGAAGACATCGCCAAAGCCCCGTAATTGTTCGACGGCCTGCGCGGCCTCGACGCCCGAGTCCGGCGAAAGCACGACATCCGCAAGGGCGCCGGCGTAACGATTGACCACTATCGAAGGAACCATGTATCGGATCAGCCTGCGTTGTGGCGCTCGCGCGTGGCGCCACCGGCGAGGTCTTTCAGGAAGCCTTCGAGCAGCGCCGAGTGCGCTTCGGCCGACATGCGCGCCCGCACCTTGTTTTCGGCCAATTCGATGGCGAGCATTGCGGCGGCGCGCTGCACCTCGCGCCGCGCCTGTTTGCCGCTGGCCTCGATTTCCAGCTCCGCCTGCGCGTGAATGCGGGCAATTTCGTTCTGAATTTCGCGGCGAATTCGCTCTTCTTCGCGCTCGCGTTCCTGGTGCGCGTCGCTGCGCAGAACCGTGATTTCCTTGTCCAGATTGTCCAGCTTCGCCTGCACTTCTTTGGCCCGCGCCTCGGCTTCGGCTTTGGCCTTTTCGCCCGCGCTCAGGCCGTCGACGATTCCTTTCGAGCGCGCCATCAGCGCCGGCTTGCCCTGCTTGGAAACGATCCAGCCGAGAAATCCCACAAGGATGAAAAAGTTGATGACCTGCCAGATGATCATCCCGGGCTTCTCGACGCTGCCGCCCGATTCCTGGGCCAGAGCCGGCAGACCGATCAGGAGCATCGTCGCGAGACGGCGCATTACGCGGCCCTCCGGCCGAGAATGGCGTCGGCGATCTGCCCGGCGAGCATGTCGCTCTGTGCTTCCAGATTCTGGCGCGCCGCGTCGGCTTCCTGCTCGAGAGAGAGCTTGATCGCCGCTACGCGGGCGTCGGATTCGATGCGCTTCGTCTTGGCCAATTCGGCCTGTTCGGCGTGGAGTTTCCGCAGATACTCCGCCTGATCCTGATAGATTTCGCGGCGCGCCTTGTTCAGCGCGTCCTGATATTCCGAAATTTTGGAGTCGGCGTTTTTCTGGCTTTCCTCGGCGGCTTTACGCGCGCCTTCAGTCAGCCGAAAACGTTCCGCCAGCACCTTTTCCAGCGGATTGAGGTAGAGATATTTGACGAAAATTGCGAGGATGAGGACAAGAACAAAAGTGGGCATGCCATACAGCACAATCCCACCTAAGCTGTTGAGAGTCTGAGCCATTATTAAAAGGAAATTGAGGCCTGCAAAACTACGGGTAACTCTTACCGTAGCATAGGGGGTTTGATGGGTCAAACAAACCCTGCGGCGGGTGTCCGAATCGGACGGCTGGGCCTCGCCGAAAGCTTCGTTTCCAGGCGCCGCTGACGGGCCGCGCGCGCTTCCGAATCCTCGAGCGCCCGCGCCGCGCGCACCGATTCGAGCGCCATCGCGTAGTTCTTCTCGCGATGCTCGTAGTGCTTCGCCAGTTCTTCGCAGGCGCGCGCACGGTACGGATTCGGCGAGAGAGACAGATCCGTGAACGTCGCCAGCGCCGCGTGTTCCAGTCCCAGCTTCTTTTCGATCGAGCCGGTCTCAAACAACGCCCGGAACAGGTGCTGATCCGGCAGACCCAGATCGATGGCGCGCCGCATCAGCCGATGCGCTTCTTCGAGACGCCCCGACATCCGCAGCCAGCGCGCCAGACCCAGCAGGTCCGCGCCATGCCGCGCCCGCACACTCTCGGGATGCTGAAACGCCGCCGGAATCACTCCCGTCAGGCACGCCAGCGAAACGATATCCAGCGCGTTGTGGTGAAACACCGGGATCAGACGAAACGCCAGCTGCGTGCGCAAGTATTCGAAATACATATACGGAATCAATTCGCCAGGAACGTCGCCGTCGCGTTCCACCCCGAGGATCTGGTTCTCCAGATTCACCAGCCGGCAATTTTCCAGGCGCAGCTTGTAAAGCCTTCGCGCTCCGTGGAGTAGATCGAGGTGCTCCATGCGCGCGAACGGATGCCGCGCGCGGCACATGGTATAACGTGTCTCAAGCAGCGGCTGATCGAAGCTCTTGCCGTTGTACGTGATGAGCACGTCGAAACGGGCCAGAAACGCGCTGAGCGAGTGCAGCACGGAAGGCTCCTCGGCGTAATCGCGCATGAAAAACTGGCGCACGCGAAAACCCTCGGCATCGATGCTGCCAACGCCGATCAGGAACGCATAGGCGCCCGATCCGCCGGCGAGTCCGGTCGTTTCGGTATCGAGGAATGCCCATTTCGCCGGAGGAACGCGCGGGATGGCGCCGCCGGAAAGGGAATCGAGAATGTCGTGAGGCAGCTCGATCAGGTCGGAAATCTCGTAGCTGCCATAGCGCTTGTGCCGGGGATAAAGCTTTTCGGTCTCAAAATGGCGACCGGACGGCGTCTCGACAACCGCGCCGGACAAAAGCTCTTCGACGAACCCGCCCGGCGCCCCGGAGTAAATGGGTTCGTATTTTCGAATGGGCGCTGGCGGGAGGCCGGCGTACTTGCGGTCGATGTCGGCGACAGTGCGGCGAAGCTGCGCAAGTTCCTCCCGAATATCCATATTCGTCGTTTATTCGCCTTGACCTTTGTTTCATACTAAAACATTCTGCGTCGTTCTCTCTTCTTCCTCGCGTTGTTCGGTCTGATACTGGCCGCCCATCTGCGTCATGCGGGCGTTTTATGGACGGAGGAGGATCTCCCGCTCGCCGCCGCCCTGCAGATGCGCCACGGCGCCATGCTCTATCGAAATATCTGGTTCGACAAGCCGCCGCTGACCGCCGCGATCGATCTCCTGTGGGGCGTCCACGTCGGCCCGCTGCTGCGGCTCGCGGGCGCGATCTACGCGACAATCGCGTGCCTGCTCGCCTGGGCCTTCGCCGCCGGCA
>JASHSD010001056.1 GCA_030036985.1 Bryobacteraceae bacterium | reverse complement strand
GGCCCGAGAATGGCGAGCGCGGTGCCGCGCTCGACGTTGAAGCTCAAATCGCGGAGCACTTGGCGTCGGCCAAAATGCACCGAGAGATGGCGTACGTCGAGGATGCTGTCCACGGTGTTTCCAGCATACCCGACCCAGTGGTATAAACGCCGATTGGCGTTTTTTCCGGGTGCGCGACATGGAAGTGACAGATTCGCAAACTGAGCCGCGACCAAGCCGAGCCGCGACCGTAAGGGAGCGGTGCGCGCAAGCGCTGGGCGCGATACGGAAGCACTCGATGGTTATGGATGGAAGGATAGGACCTCTTCGTTTCCGGCTTGTCCTGGCTCCTGGCGACCGCTCCCTTACGGTAGCGGCTCAGAATGGACCGGCAGCCATCAGCTCCAGTAAGCGATGAGCCTCCCCATAGTAAACATCGCGGTCCAGAGAACCAGTGAGAGGATCGCGGCGACCTGCACCTTACCTGGAATGACAGGAGACCGATCCAGCTGTTCTGTCTGGTTATAAACGATCGGGCGGAAGACCATGGCGTGCACGCCAATCAGGCCTAAGATAATCATCTTGGCCCAGAAGAAGGGGTTGGGCGCGTACTTGGTTGCCTCGGAAGTCGCCAGCAGCAGTCCGGTACAGATCTGGACGGTCCCTCCCAGACGTTTCCACGGGCGCAGCGTAGTGACCATTTGCGTGATGCTCACACCTTTAAATGTGAGACCGAGCAGGCGCAGGTTCGTCATGAGGATCATCCCGCCGAACAGCGCGATGTCGGTCACATGAATGGACAGCACGATCGGGTACGCCAACACCGATTCGCTGAATCGGGAAAGAAAACCGATACTCTCCAGAGACTGAGCGATGTGCATTCCGAATCGCTCCTTATTCCAGAAACCCCGTGAAAATTCCGCCGAAGATGATGGACACCCACAACAACAGGGAGACGATCGCCGCAGCCTTGCTCAGCAAAGGTGGTGGGTTATCCATGACCGCCACCTTTCTGTGAAGTGTGAAATTGTAGATGAGCGCCGCGACCAGGACGTACATCTTGATGGGAAAGACCTGGTTAACCAGGTAAACGCCCGGCATGGAAGAAAACAGCACCATCCCCGAGAACACGACGAATATGAGACCCGTCACGGTCCAGAGCTCTGTGTACCTCAATATCCTCGCGGCTGTCTGGTGGCGCATTCCGAGATTGAGCATTTGTAAATCCACCAGTGCGATCGATCCGACGCCTATCGCAAAACCGCCGATGTGAATACATTCCGCCAGTGCAAACGCCCAATCGCTCTCGCTGAGCGCATCAGTGAACGCGTTCTGCAGAAGCATGCTCCGAGTTCTCCCCTCCTCTCCTTCCGGGAACACACATGTTCATCGGCTCCGGATCGATTTGTGCCCGCAACTCAGAGAAATGAACGCCGGGACGATCATCAACCACGCCCATCCGACGAGATTCGCAAACGTCGTTCCTGCGCCTCCGTGGGAGAGACATGAACGCTGTAGTTTCTGGCGTCGCCTTCTGTCGACAAAACCTGTTGTGCCTTTGGCGGTTCGTAATATGCGATCATCCGACCCATACACGGAATCGCTATCCAAATCAAAAGCGAGCAAATCGCGGCGACCTTTGCGACGCCTGGGGTCCTCGGCGCCTTATCGAGCCACTCGGGATGATCGTACACCTGGGGCTTGAAGACGATTGCATGGACCGCAACGGTCACGAGCAGAAGCATTTTCGTCTGAAAATAAGGATTGGCGTAGTATTTATCCATCTCCGAGGTTCCAAGCAGAAATCCCATCGTGAACATAATGCAGAAGCCCACGCGTTTCCATACTCGCAGGCCGTTAATAACAGTCGAAATCGGTATATCCGTCAGCGCCCAGCCCAGCAGACGCAGATCCGTCAAAAGGATGAATCCGCCAAAGACGCCGATGCATGCGAGATGCGTCGACATAATCATCGGGTATGTATATCCCGATTCGCGGATATAGGTCATGAGCCCCAGGCTCTGAATCGCGTGGCTCAGTTCGGGAATGGTCATCTCAACTCGCCTCTAAACGAACGCGATCCAAAGACCGCCGAAAAGAACTGAAACCCAAATCAACACCGAAACCAGACCGGTGAGAGCGCCGACGCCGGGCGAGAAATTCGACATCGCCACCTTGCGGTGGATGGTGTAGTTATAGATGATGCCGACGACCAGCGCCGTGATCTTCCAGCGAAACGCCTCGTTGTACAGGTAATGAATCGGGTCGGAAGAGAAGATCACCAGGCCCGAGGTGATGACGATGACCAAACCCGCGAGCGTCCACAGCCCTGTGTCTTTCAGCAGTTTGCGCGCGGATTCGTGCTTCAGGCCCAAGCCCAAGAGCCGGAAATCGACCAACATGATCGTCCCGATGGATAGCGCGAAAGCCGTAATGTGGAAGCACTCCGTCAGCGCGAAAGCCCAGTCGTTGTTGTTGAGCGGATTAGAGTTCAGATCGTAGACCATCATTTCGTCCAAAATTGTATCCGATTGCCATGAAGCGAGCGAGTGATCCCCAACAGCCCAAGGCGATCCTCCGGATCCAACCGCAACGGAGCGTCGCAAGGCCGCCGGTTGGACCGGCCCGACCCCGTGCAGTTCATGCATTCCTGTCAGCGTGAAAAAAGCTGTGCCGAACAAACCCTGGCTCATGGTGACGCCGTGGCGCAGCATCGGAAAACATCCCGTCCCCTGTCCGGCCGGAAAATTCCGCCGAACGGCAGCGCCACTTCCGCTCGCGCGCGCCAAAGGCGCGAGGCTGCTCACGAGCAGAGACACCGTATAGAGAGACGTGATCGGCAGGTTCAACGTTGCGCCCGCGGTCTTGAGGCCGATCCAATCATTCATGCACCCGGTTCGCGATACTAACCGGCGCCCCCGCACAAATACCGAAGCGCGGCGTGTATGCCCAAAGGCGGCTCGATGTACCCGATACCGCGCCCCATACACGCAACCGTAATCCATAGCGCCAGTGAAAGGACTGCGGCCGTCTTCGCATTTCCGGGGATAATTCCGGTTTCGTCCATAAGCGCCGCCCTCCTGTACACGCTCCTTCGAAACGTGAGCGAATGAATGATCAGCAGGCCCAGCGTCGTCATTTTGAGCCGGAAGAAAATGTTGTAGTAATATTCTTCCGCCTTGCATCCGGCCAACAAGACGCCAAACGTTACCATCAAGGCCAGACCACAGCGCTTGGTCACACGCAATTGGTCCAGAACATCCGCCACGGGGCGGGTCCGCATAGCCAACCCCAGGAGGCGCAGGTCCGTCATCAGGATCATTGCCCCAAAAGCCGTCAGCGTCACCATGTGCAGCGAAAGAATGATCGGGTAGGCATAGCCTGACCCGCGCAGCCAGGTGAAGAAGCCGGTCGCCTGTATCCAGAGGGCGAACGAAAGAATCATGTTTCAGATGTGGTGAATGTCCAGTGTCGAGTTCAGGAAGCCGATGAAAATCCCGCCGAAGATAACCAGACTCCAGAGACCGATGGATATGCACGCCACCAACTTCCCGCCGCCCGGAGCGTCCGATTGCACCGTTCTGCGGTGAACCGTGTAGTTGAAAATGATGCCGGAGACGAAGAAAAGCATTTTAAAGTCGAAAGCATAGTTTAAATAGTAATCTTCAGGGCCGGAGGAGAACAGCATCAGGCCCGAAAAAAGCATGAGGATCAGGCCGCCCAACGTCCAGAAAAATGTGTCTTTGGCCAACTGGGAAGGAGACTCGCGAAGCATCCCGAAACCCAGAAGTCGGAAGTCGACAAGCCAGATCGTTCCGACCGAGATCGCGAAACCCACGATGTGAAAGCATTCGAGTATGGGAAACGCCAGTTCGGACGAATTGAGAGGATTCTCAATCAGCATCGTGCTTTTTCAGTCGGCGAACCTGCACTTTATCACGGATGACGAGTCTCGCGATCGGGACCGCGTATCACAACCGGTCATGTTCGACCATCGGGAGCATGTAAGATCCTGAAAACGCAATCATAACCGAGCGCAATCGTTACGTCAAATCGCCGTCATTGACGGTCGTCATTGACCGGATTTGACCTGCCCGGAGCGATCTTCAGAACCGGGACGTGCCCCTCAATTCAAGCAGAAACCGCAGCAACTCGATCACGCTCGCCTGCTCGGCGATCCGGGCCTCAAGCTGCTCGCAGTACGAGGATCGGAGATCGTCGATGCGCAACGCCTCGGTCAAGGGACTGCTGTCAACTGTTTCGGCTGCGGGGGGAGCGATCCGCATCGCGTGCAGGAACTCTTCATCGGTCATTCAATGGCCCGCCTTTGATCGGGCTTTCCGGAACCTTATCACAGACTTCTGTAGTGTGCCGGTCATAGCGGTCAAATTGGCGTCTGTGACCGCCTCTGAGAGACTGAACCGCCCGGTCACATACCGGGAAGTGACCGCTGATCCGAGGTTGGAGGAGCGATATGCATGATACGGTGCTCTTTCGGTAGCCCGGAGCAGTTCATGTGCTGAGCCTCGCGATATTATTCGGCCTCACCTTAATATTGCGGCGAACGCCGACGATTGCCGATCTTTGAATGCTCGGCAGTCGGTTGAGACCCCTAACCAACTGAAAATAAAATGTCATTGACTGGTCACAGACGACAAATTGACCCAATAAACTCCGGTTTTCGTCGCGGAGCGTGCTACCTTCGTTGCGGTCAGTCAGTTTGCGGCTCCACGTCCGCCAGCGGTAATTCCAGTTTGAGGTTTATCCAGCCTAATGAAAAGAACAGTTGAAACGCCTTTCTTGCTCACCGCCCGCACAAGCTTCCAGAGTCGTCGATGCGATCGATTCCGGCGCACCCTCGCCCCCGCCTTGGCTCTTTTATTGGTAGCCGTCGGAATCGTGTTTGGCGCGGTGACGGGAAAAATCTCGGGAACCGTCACGGATCAGACCGGGGCGGGAATTCCTTCAGTGACGGTCACGATCACCAATACAGCTCAGGGGCTTGAGACGAAGGTTAAAGCCGACGAACATGGCGACTTCATTTTCCCCATCGTTCCGGTGGGAACATACGACATCCTGTTTGAAGCGAAAGGGTTCCGCTCGGAAAAACGAACCGGTCTCGTGGTGGATACGAATGCGGACGTTCAGCAGAACATGAAGCTTGAGCTGGCGCAACAATCGCAGCAAGTGACCGTCAGCGAGACGGCGGCCGGTGTCGATGTCCACATTGAGACGGCCAGCACGCAAATGGGGGACGTGGTCAGCGGCAACACCATGACGGAGGTCGCGCTGAACGGCCGCAGCTATACCGACCTTCTGGCCCTCCAGCCCGGCATTGTCCCCATGTCGACCCAGACGCCGACTTCGATCATCATGTCCGGCGCTTCGGTGGCTATCTCTCCCTCGGGCGGTCTCAATCCCGGCAACCAGTCGATCAGCGGCCAGCGCGAAGACGCCAACGGCTTTCTGGTGAACGGCGGCGATGTGAAGGAACTGATGAACGGCGGCACCACGATCATTCCGGATCTCGATTCCATCGCCGAGTTCCGCGTTCTGACGAATAACTTCGACGCGGAATACAGCGACTACAGCGGCGGTGTCGTGAATGTGGTCACCAAGTCGGGATCTAATGCGCTGCACGGCACCGCCTTTGAATTCCTGCGCAACACCGATCTCGACGCCCGCAACTTCTTCTCCCCGGAGCGCAGCTTCTACCGCCAGAACCAGTTTGGCGGCACTTTCGGCGGACCGATCAAGAAGAACAAGATTTTCTACTTTGCCGATTATCAGGGCACCCGCAGCAACCAGGGCATCGATACCGGTCTGATCGCCGTCCCCTCCCTGGCGGAACGAACCGGCGACCTGAGCAGCATCGCCAGCCAGCTCACGGGCGCCGTCAGTGGACCCGGTATTGCGAGCATTCTCCAGCAGAAGCTCGGCTACGGCGTTACCGCGGGCGAACCTTACTACACCTCCGGCTGCACCTCGAATCTACAGTGCGTGTTTCCCAACGCGATTATCCCGCAGCGCGCCTGGTCGGCCCCGGCCCTGAACCTTCTGCAATACATCCCTCTGCCGAATGAGGGCACGAACGAGTTCTCGACCGCCGCCGTGGGAGAAACCACGCGCGACGATAAAGGCAGCTTTCGTTTTGACGGCAACACGGACCATTACGGCACGTTTTCGGCCTACTATTTCTTCGACGATTTTGCGGTAAACAATCCATATCCCTCCGGCCAGGGAGGCGCCACCGTGCCGGGATTCAATGCCCTCAATCTGGGCCGGGCGCAACTTGTCAATTTCTCTTACACGAAGACCTTGGGGGCTACCATCGTCAACGAGTTCCACTTGAGCTTCATGCGGGACGCCAACAATGTCGGGCAACCTCAGGGAGGCGTTGGTCCCAGTCTGGCTTCGCAGGGGTTTCTTACCGGCGACGGAGGCACGCCGGGGATTGTCCCGCTGGCGCCCCAGATCGAAGGCATCGAGAATATCGATTTCAACGCATTCACGATGGGCTTACCGATAACGAATCTGAAGCAGTACAACAATACATACGCGCTGAACGACAATTTCTCGAAGGTGCTGGGCGATCATTCGCTCAAAGCGGGTTTCGAAGCGAGCTATGAACAGGTGAACGTCAACCCGGATGCAGAGTTCAACGGCACCTTCACCTTCGAGGGACAGGAAACCGGGTCCGACTTCGCGGACTTCCTGATCGGCACTCCGGAATACTTCAATCAGCAGGATTCGGGGGCTTATTATATACGGCATCGATATCAGGGCGCCTACCTGCAGGATAGCTGGCGCGTAAAATCCAACCTCACTTTCAACTACGGCTTGCGCTGGGACCACATGGAGTACTGGTCGGAGAAATACAACCAGATTCCCACGTTCTTACCGGGTGAGCAGTCGACCATTTATCCGAACGCGCCTGTGGGCGAGGTCTTTGTCGGCGACCCGGGCGTTCCCGACACGCTGGTCCCGTCCAAGAGCCGGTTTTCGCCGCGAGTCGGCTTGGCATGGTCGCCGAACTCCGCGCCCGGATTTCTGAATAAGATCATTGGCGGGCCGGGAAAAACCAGTATTCGCGCGGGCTACGGAATTTTCTACTCCGTGATTGAAGGCAACGTCATGGCGATCGACGAGCCTCAGCCTCCTTATGGCCTGAGCTACACCAGCCCGGAGCCGCCGCTCTTCGCCGAGCCGTTCGTTTCGGCGGCGACCGGCCAGTATACCGGCAATCCGTATCCGTTTGTGGTCCCGCCGCTGGACCCCAAAAGTCCCAACACCACCCAGCAATTCGCGTCGTTCGAGCCGGTTGCCGGCATGACCGCGCCGCCACCGTGGAACACGTATCCTTACAATGAAAATTACTTCTTTTCCATCCAGCGCCAGATAACCGACAACACCATGTTCAGCGTCAGCTATGTCGGCTCGCAGGCGCACCACCTGCTGCTGGTTTATTCCGCCAATCCGGGCAATCCGGCGCTCTGCCTGCAGCTCAGCGTTCCCTACGGCCAGCCGGGGTCGATTCTCGCGCAGGGCACGCAGCCTTGCGGCCCTGGTCTTGAGAACAACGCCTACCTTTTGGCCAATGGTCAGACGATTAACGGCACACGGGAAGGTCTGGGGCCGGACTTCGGAAACGACGATTACGATGGCAGCATCGGCAACTCGAACTACAACTCGCTCCAGGTCAGTTTTCGTCATCAGAGCACCAACTACTCCTTCTCGCTCGGCTACACTTGGAGCAAATCGATCGATCAGGCATCGAGTATTTCCGATACCGGAGACCCCTTCGACTTCGCCGCCACCCGCGCTCTCTCGGCCTTCGATCTCGCGCAGAGCTTCGTCGCCAACTACACGGCGCGGCTTCCCTTCGACAGGTTAACGAGCCACTGGAAGCCGCTGATCACGGGCTGGCAGCTGACCGGCATTACACGCATCAGCAGCGGTTTTCCGGTCACTTTGTACGACGATGCGGACAACTCTCTGCAGGGAAGCAGCCCCAACGGCGTCAACAACCACTATCTCGA
>JASHSD010001055.1 GCA_030036985.1 Bryobacteraceae bacterium | reverse complement strand
CGCTCGCATTCGCGGGCAACGCGAAAGTGTACTCTCCCTCCTGAATCTGCGCCTGATGGTTGCCGAAGATCTGGCGCACCTCGACGCGGGCGATGCCGTTATCGATGCGGATCTCCACCGTCATTTCGTTGAGCGAGAAGATCGCGGGATCGGGTTGATCGTGGCCTGCGGGAACGAGCACGCCCGCATCGCCGAACAGAAGCGACGCCGCCGCCAGCAAAAGGATCGCCGGCTTCATCGCAATTCCTCCTCGCGGAAGCGGACGAGACCGTTGTCCGTTCCCACGTACACGAGTCCGTTCGCGGCCGCGATCGCGGTGACGTTCGTCGACGGCAGGCCCGCGGACGTGTTGGTCCATCGGCCCGACGCCAGACTATACATCCAGAGGCCGCGTCCGAGCGAACCCACGTAAAGCGTTCCATCGGCCAGGGTCATGGCATTCGGATTGACTTCGAATTTTTCCTTCAGATCGGGGAACGTATGCCACTCGCCCGCGGCATCGAGCCGCATCACTCCCGCGCCGTAGGTCCCCGCGAACCAGTCGTCGCCCACTCTGGCCAGTGCCGAAATCCAGTTGTGCTTCAGCCCGGAATTTGCGGTGGTGTAGTTGACCTGAACGGCATCGTTCTGCAGCAGCGACAACCCGCCGAGTGTGCCCGCCGCCACGCGATCTCCGGTCCATGCGAGCGAATAGACGTGGTTGTTCACAAGGCCCTGGAAGACATACAGACTGCGGATGCCGCCGGGACCTGCGAATGAGAGCCCGGCCGGAGTTGCGATCACCATTCCGCCCGGCCGGAACAAAACGTCCGTTACGTGATCCGCCAGCAGTCCGTCCTTGCGCCCGATCACCTGGCGTATCTTGGCGTTCACGTCGAACATCACCAGACCATTCGCCGTCGCCACCGCTGTCCGCCGTCCGCCGGGCTCCTGCGCGATCCGGTTGACGCAGAACAGATGCTCATCTTCAAGGTGGGTGACGTTTTCGAATGACCCATCCGCGATGTCGAGGCCGTGATCGAAGTACCCGGCCCAGAGGCGCCCGTCCGAAGCGATCGAAAGGGCGGCGATGTTCCGATCCGTCAGTTGACCCTTCGGTTTTTCGAGAACCTGCGTCCACGAAGCGCCGCGCTCGCCAGTGCGGTAGAGCGTTCCCGCCAGGGCGTAGCGAACGCCGTCCAGCCGGAAGATTCGCGATACCGGCCCTGCGGCTTCGAGCGCCATCGCGCTTTCCAGCCGGCGATTCGGCTCAAGTGGAACCGTGAGAATGCCTTCGTCTTCCGTGCCGATCGCCAGCGTCGCGTCGTCCGCTTCAAGCGAGGTGGCGAAGTAGCCGTCCGCCAGAGTGCGTCTCTTCCGGCCGTCCTGGAATTCCACCACGCCCACGGGAGTGCCCACGTAAGTTTCGTGGTCACGCACCGCAATCGAGAGGACATGGGGATCGGGAAGCGCTGCGGCCAGGTTGTCCAGCTGTCCCGCATGGAAGCGCCGGACGCCGGCGGCAATCGTTCCGATCCAGAGATCAGAATCCGCGCCCGCCAAAGCAGTGACATGGGCATGGGCCAATTCGGGGACGAGCCGCGAAAGGTTCTGCCCGTCCCAAGCCAGGATGCCATCATTCGCGGTTCCCAGCAAAACGCGGCCGGTGTTCGAAGCCAGAACCGACGTGATGTTCCGCAGCCGTTCGTCTCCGGGGAGGATCTGGCGGAATCGCTTTCCGTCGAAAGCGAGCACTCCCGCGCCGCGAGTAGCGATGTAGAGTTCGAGTCCGTTGCGGCTGTTTCCTGTCGCCAGCGAAACCAACTCCACGCCGGGCAGCTCTCTTCCGGATCGCCAGGTCTGAATCGGCGTTCCGTCGGCGTCGTAGGCGTAGAGAGCGTCAGGACCGCAGAGGTAAAGGTTACCGCGAAAAACGGCCGCGTCGCGGAATTCCGCGGCCGAGCTGATGGGTTCCCCGCGCGCAGGGGTGGTCGTTTCAAGCGCGCTGACGCTCACCGCGATCCGCTGCGCGGAGGCGGATTCAACCGCCGCCGCGCTGCGCGCCCGCACAGCCTGATAACAAATCCATGACGAAAGGAGAACGATGGGAACCAGTGTCGCCAGGGCCGCCAACCACCAGCGACGAAACAAGCGAGGCATGCTGCGACTTCAGAATAGAACGCTTTTTGAAATTGTCACTTATCAACCGTTAATCTGGAGATTTCGGGCGGATGTTAGTTGAAGCCGCTACCATCGGCGAACTGGCGGAGACGCATCGTCCGACGCTGTTTCTCTCAAAGCCCGCGTTCTGCCAGACCTGCCTTCGAAAAGTGCACGCAAGAAAGAGCAGTTCGCGAGCATTCGGAATCTCCTCGTGGGGCCGAGAAGCTGCACCCGCGCCTCGCCGACGCCTTTCAGGAAAGATTCGGTATTGCGTTGCTGGAGGGGTGCGGCTGCACAGGAATGGTCCGGCTGTATCAATGAACGTTGGATCGACTGATCCGGCTCGGAGCGCAATTGAAACAGGCGGCGTGGGTCGGCCATTGCCGCGCGTGGCCGTGAGAATCGTCAATCCCGAGACTATGCAGCCGGTCGATGAAGGCGAGACGGCTTGATTCTGGTGAACGGCCCCGGCCGGATGATCGGCTATCTGGGTGACGCAGAGCCAACGGCGGACGCGATTCACGACGATTACTACGTCACGGGAGATCCTGGCTACCTGGATGCCGAGGGTTTCCTCTATATCGCGGCGATCGCCTGGCCCGCTTCAGCAAAATCGGAGGCGAGATGGTCTCGCACCTGAAGATCGAGGAAAGTTGAATGAAGTGTTGGTAGACGGGAAATGTGTGGTCACCGGATTTCGGATGAACGCCGGGGCGAAGGTGTTTAAGAAGGATTCCAAAGAGGTTTTCTGGTGGGCCCGGGCAGATTCGAACTGCCGACCTGTCGCTTAGGAGGCGGCCGCTCTATCCAACTGAGCTACGGGCCCG
>JASHSD010001054.1 GCA_030036985.1 Bryobacteraceae bacterium | reverse complement strand
ATGGCACAAATGGCACAATAGGTGAATACACCACCTCGGGCGCCACCGTGAGCGCGTCTCTGATCTCGGGGTTGGATCAGCCGGTAGGCATTGCTATAGATGGCTCGGACCTGTTCGTCGTGAACTCTGAAAATACCATAGGTGAATACACCACCTCGGGGAGCACAGTGAACGCCTCGCTGATCTCCGGGTTGAGCTACCCAACCGGTATCGCTGTAGATGGCTCGGACCTGTTTGTCGCGAGCGACATAGCTGGCACGATAGGCGAGTACACCACGTCGGGGGCTACGGTGAACAGCTCGCTGATCTCGGGGTTGGGCGAACCATTTGGTATCGCAACAGAGACCACAATCAGCACACCCGAGCCTGGCAGTTTCGCGCTTCTGGCGCTCGCTCTTGGCGTGCTCGGATTTTGCCGCCAGCGAAAACGCGCCATCGGATCTTTGTCCTGACGACAAGGCAAGCGCCGAGATGAGTCTCGGCGCGGCAAACACGAGTGCTTGCGCCACGATGACGTCGGCATCATCGTCAACAATCAACCTGGACAGGAGGCTAACCGCGCGGCGTCGCGCTTACGTATTTGTGGAGGACGCTTGCGATCAGGCTCTGGTAAGGGAGACCCTCCTGCGCGGCTCTGCGTTTGAGCATTTCGAGATCGGCGGTCGACAGACGAATATTGATACGCGCGTCCTTTCTCGTGTATCGTTTTGCCGCTTCGACTGCAATGCGCTTTTCCGCAGGCTGGTTCTTTACGGGTTTAAATTCGCCGGCCTCGTATGCGGCAACGAGTTCCTTCTCTTCGTCGTCGGCGTAGTCGATATACGGGTCGGTGATCGCTCGTTTTTTCATTCCTGTCCTCCTGAACCTTGTCCCGAGCCTGGCCGGCGGCTCGCTCTCGTTGCTTTGCGGCTCGGGAAGATGGTTTTGAGAAACAGGCGATCGCTTTCTCTGACCACAGGCACAATGTATACGTATCCGTCCACATCTACCTCATAAAGCAGTTGGTTCGGGTATTTCGCCTTATTCGGGTGAGCGAGGACCCGAATGAGCTTTCCGCCTTCGATGAGCGAGACGATCTGTTCAAACCCGATTCCGCGTTCGCGGATCAGCCATGCATTTTTCGCAGGATCGAACGAATAAGTCTTCGCCCCCAACACGAATCGTATGACAACGTGTGCCTGATGTCAATCGCCTGGCCTCTTCGCTCGGGCTGAAATTCCCAAGGCCAGGCGCCGCGAGGTCGAGGCGCTGTTGTGGAGATTGTGGGGCGGCATCAACCGATTCAACGAAATCCGGCAGTCGGGTGTGGTTTTGGAGGAACACGCGCAAAACGGGTCGGGCAGGCCCGGCCCGCTTCGGGATGAGTTCCGACGCAAGACGCGACTAAAGTCGCGTGTCCAAAATGGCACGCACCGGCACGAGTGCCGGTGCAGCAGACGCTGGTGTCTGCGCCACGGTAAGATCGGGGTGTGAGGACGTTGCGCCCGCTGACGCCGGCGGAGTTGGCGCGGGCGGAGGATCGTCTGCTGCATCCACTACCCGGCAGCCGAATCGAAGCGGCGAGGAACTTCGGGGTGGATTTGACGCTGCTCGTCGAGCAACTGCGGCTGACGCCCGCCGAACGGGCGAAAAAACTGGAAAGCGCTACCATGGCGCTTGAAAAAGTGCGCGGGATCGGGCGCAAGCGCGCCTGATGCAGTTCGAGAAAGCTGTCCAGGCGCTCTGCGACGCCGGGGTGGAGTTTGTTGTCATCGGCGGTGTTTCAGCTGCGTTTCATGGCAGCGCCAGGATTACTTACGACCTGGATATCTGCTACTCGCGGGAGTCGGGGAACCTACGCAGACTTGCCGCGGCACTCGCGCCGTTTCATCCGAGGCTGCGAGGGTTTCCCGACGCCCTGCCGTTCGTTTGGGATGAAGTCACTCTGCGGAACGGAACTGTATTCACGCTGCACACGGACATTGGGGAGATCGACCTTCTGGCCGAAGTCGCCGGCCTTGGCTCCTTTGCCGAGGTGAAGAAGCATGCGATTGCCCTTGAGGCGTTTGAACGCGATGTCTTTTCGCTCGATTTGCCCGGCCTGATTCGCGCGAAAAAGGCGGCCGGCCGCGACAAGGATCTCGCCGCTCTTGCGGAGCTCGAAAGTCTGCTCGAAGCGGGAGACTCGTAGGGCGTTGTGCTTTGGCGCGGTTCGAAAATTCGAACCCATTTTTTCTCCAGAGGGAAATCGGCGACGTCGTCGGCTGCGGGCGCAACGCAAGCGGACCTTCGCGGAGATGGGTGTCAGGTTTGGGCGCGACGCGGTCTTCGTTTCCGGTTTGTCCTGACTCCAGGCGACCGCTCCCTTGCGGTCGCGGCTCAGTACGATGGTCGCGGGTCGGCACTGATGGTCGCGGGTCGGCATGGATACATTTCCGGACGAACGTCAGTTGTCTGCCGGAATGCGGTCGGCGTGGTCGATCAGCAGCGTCTCGACTGGAGCTTTGCCCGGTTCCAGCTTCAAGCCGAGCTGCTCCTGGATTGCGGTGAAGAGGTCCGGGCCGTTGCCGTCGCTGTTTTCCGGCGCCCAAGTCAACTTGAGGTCGAACGCGCCGGCGAGCCCGGTGCGATCGATGACCTGACGGCCTGCCGCCAGCGCCAAGGCCGCGGCGAACGTCGTGATGGGCATGGCGTGGCCCACGATGCCGCCGGAAAAGATCTGCACCGGCGGGCGATCGCCGCGGACCGTCTGCACATCCCCGGTTTCAGCCGGAACGGCGGCCTTCAACTTCGGCCCGTTTTTGCCGGCCACCAGAAAGTAAAAGTACACGCTCTGTTCTCGCGCCTCGCGGTGGACAGTCAGATTGAACCTTTCCGCCAGCAGCGTCCGGAGCATCAGGGGGACACGGTCCTTTGGGGTTTGGGGAGGGAGTTTCGCGGCTAACTCGTAAAACTCGCTGTCGAGCCAGGCGGGACCGCCCAGAATCAATCGGCTGTCGAAGTTATATGCCATCGCGATCAGGTTTCGGAGAGTTATGTTCGAGTACCGCAGCATCGCCGGATCGGCATCAAGGGCGACAAGGCCGCCGCGTCGGGGCGGTTTCGGCGCGACTCTCACTGTGGCCGCTTCAAACGACGGTGGCGGCGCCTGGGCGATCAGCGGCATGACGCCGGCGACAACTGCCAGGATGGACGCTCTCGTGGTCTTCTTCAGGACTTGCATGCGGAG
Source organism: Bryobacteraceae bacterium (assembly GCA_030036985.1). GTDB lineage: Bacteria > Acidobacteriota > Terriglobia > Bryobacterales > Bryobacteraceae > BOG-234. The sequence continues at coordinate 2,048 of JASHSD010001054.1, read as the reverse complement.
GCCGCTCCGCCGGACATTTTATATCGAATGCGGTGCAGACCGCGGGCAGCCGCCGGAAGCCGGGTCCAAGCCCGCCGAGCGGGAGAAAAGCTGGAAAGCGTCACGATGGGGATTATAAAGGGCGCGGGATCGCGCGTAAGCGCGCGGCACAGATTAAAGTCCGCGCTTGAGAGGCTGACGCCTGTGCCGCGATTCGGCTGGTCACAGTCTTTCCCGAACCAGCTTGGCCTTTGAAAACAATGCCTTCGCGTTCCCGACCAGGCGGACGAAGGCGTCCGCCGCGGTTCGGGGGGACCGCCCCCCACCACGTTTTCATGGATGGTTCAGGAATCTCAGGTAGAAAGCTGCGAACACAAGGACAATACCTATATTTACTATCAGGCGCTCCCGGAACCGGTTTCTGAAGAACAGGAAATCCACAGCAACTACAGTGGCCGCCATCAGCACGATGTAAAGCGCCAGAGTTACCTGTCTTCCCATTTTTTGAGTTCCCAAGTCGATGGTAACCTGTCCGGATGGGTGGTTTCCTGTGGGCAGTTCCGGTGTTACCGTCGGGCACGCCAGTACCAGTACCGACGGCACATTAAAATGTAAAAACCCAGCCAAATCGAAGGGTTCCAGTGTACAATCGATCAAGAGCGACAGGTAAACTGCAAGCCGATTTGGAGGAAAAACGATGAAAATGAAAGGGCTGATTGCTGTGCTGCCCGGATTACTGATTTTCGGCAGCGTGGCAAGCGCGGATGCGATCTTCGTCTCGAACTTCGCCAGCGGCACAATAGGTGAATACACGACGTCGGGGAGCACCGTGAGCACCTCGCTCATTACGGGAATAAGCGAACCCATCGGCGTTGCCGTGTCCGGCTCGGACCTGTATGTCACGAGCTTCAGCGGCGGCACTATAGGCGAATACACCACTTCGGGGAGCAAATTGAACGGCTCGCTTGTCTCGGGGTTGTCAGGACCATACGACGACGTTGTATCCGGCTCAGATCTGTTCGTCGCGAACACCGGTACCAACACGCTAGGCGAATACACCACTTCGGGGAGCACGGTGAGCACGTCGCTGGTCACGGGGTTGAGCGACCCCCACGGCATTGTTGTATCCGGCTCGGACGTGTTTGTCGCGAACTACGGCAACGGCACGATAGGTGAATACACCACCTCCGGGAGCACAGTGAATGCCTCGCTGATCTCGGGGCTGACCAAGCCAACCGGCATTGCCGTGTCGGGGTCGGACCTGTTTATCGAGAACTATAGCGCCGGCACGATAAGTGAATACACCACCTCGGGGACTTTAGTGAACGCCTCGCTGATTTCGGGTTTGAGCGACCCGGAAGATCTTGTGGTAGACGGCTCGGACCTGTTTGTGGCGAACTATGGCACCGGCACGATAGGTGAGTACACCACATCGGGGGCCACGGTGAACGCCTCGCTGATCTCGGGGTTGAGTGGCCCGATGGGTCTTGCAGTAGAAACCACGGTAGCCACCCCGGAGCCCGGCAGTTTCACGCTCTTGGGGATCGCTCTGGTTGTGCTCGGATTTTGCCTCCGACGAAAACCCACGACTGTATAAGACTGACAGGCCGGGTTCACCGGCCATCAGTCGCTCCTGGAATCTGTCGGCGGGATCCGCGGTTAGTAATGAGCGGGTCGCGCCCGACGGTAGCGAGACGCGGGTCTCCGCGTGAACCTGTTCGCGACTGGGAGTTCGTTGTGCGTGATCGACGACAACGAAATTGACCGGCATTTTGATCTGTTCAAATTGCTGCCCCAATCCCGCAGGTCACACTGCAATTTAAGATCGCACCTTTTAAGATCGTCCTTGCGAGCCCGTCCGTCAGTTCCGCCGCTGAGTTTGGACCCTCCTTTTGAACCACCAAGGCGTAGCTGCGGCCGGTCTGACCGCTCGCTGTATCGCCAGTCAGAATCGGTCCTTATGACGCTGAGTCATCGTTCATCCTTGGGGGGTCCGCCCGCGATTTCCTCCCCAGAATTAGTATTTCTTCCCTATTCCAGGGAATGCGGCCCGCGGCCCGAGCCACCAT
>JASHSD010001053.1 GCA_030036985.1 Bryobacteraceae bacterium | reverse complement strand
CAGGAGTTGTCAGCTGTCGCCGGCGTGTAGCGTGCGGAGCGGCATCCGAGATGGGTGACATCGTAGAGAGTCGCGCCGTCGGCGAGTTCCCAGCGCTGATTACCGTCCTTGTCCTTGGGATGAATTGTCAGCACGGTCGTCACCTTGCGGTCGCCAGTGACGAGGTATTTCCCAGGAGGCAGCGGAAAGGTCGGCTTCTCCATGATCAAGCCGTGTTCCTCGAGCCACCAGTCCTCAGCGTCGAATTTCCACTGTGACGGCGCCACGCCGCCGTCCGCCTTCAATTGAGGGTAGAGGTCCAGCTTGCAACCGCGCGGGCCCGGGTCCTGACTCCAGAGGCCCCATGATTGCGCGCCCTTGCCGGAGGAGGCCCCGGGGTCTCCCAGCGCCGCGATGAACTGCGGCTCGATGCGCCTGAACTGTGAGAAGTCTGCGTCTGACGCGTGAACCGGCTGCAGGCCGACCGCCAACATAAGGGATCCCATGGACAGGAGCCAGCGGCTCACGGACGGCACGAGGTGGCGAACATTCATGCGATTGCTCCGGTTGGATGACCTGATGACATCCTACACCAATGCGCGCCCCGGCGCCGGCCTCCTCGTGGTGGATCTCGACCTCGGCACGGCCTCAGGACTCCTCCCGTCACGGGCCGTACCTCGCCGATGCAGCGCGTTTAGGCGCAGTACCTCTCCATCGGAAGCATCGCGTTTCCTGGCAGAAAATCTTCGGCGGTGTGCACGCGGAGCAATATCCACGGGTCTTTGGGCGCACTTCGGCACAAGGTCCAACTTTTCGAAAAGTGAGCCCTGATTGGTTCCGGCTATGCCGGGTTAGGTATACCGGCTCGAGGCTCTCGGCGCGCGGTATCCCACCCGGAGTATTCCTCCCGTGAAAACTTCGGTCCGGGAAACTCTCCGCATAGACACTCGGGGACTCCGGGACGCCGGCTTCGCGAGACGAATCCGCGCCGCGAGTGGGCGGGGGGAGTTAGTCGCCTGCCGTTGGACGGATTGATACTATTGATTCGGTCCTCATGCATTTTTAACGACTTGCCGGAAATAATGGATTCTCCACGTTTAGACCGTTTCAGCCGGAACTTTGCTGTCAGAGAGCACGAATGACCACATTAGTCGCGCTGTTTGAAACAGCGCCCGACGTGAACGCGCGGATCGCCGCGCTCGAAGCGGCCGTAAAGAACGCACAGTCGGCCGGCGACAATGCCTGGATGCTGGTGAGCGCCGCCCTGGTGCTGCTGATGACCGGTCCGGGGCTCGCCCTTTTTTATGGCGGATTGGTGAGGCGCAAGAACGTCCTGTCGACCATGATGCACAGCTTCATCATGATGGGCATCATCACGGTGCTGTGGGCGTTCGTCGGCTACAGCTTGGTTTTCAGCGAAGGCGTGCCGTTCATCGGCGGCCTGAAATACGCGTTCCTGCACGGGGTCGGCTCCGATCCGAATCCCGACTACGCGGCCACCATACCCCAGGGCACGTACATGATTTATCAGCTCATGTTCGCCGTCATCACCCCGGCGCTGATCTCCGGCGCCTACGCCGAGCGGATGAAGTTCAGCGCGATGGCGTTGTTCACCACGCTCTGGGCGTTCGTCGTTTACTTCCCGATGGCGCATATGGTTTGGGGCAAGGGCGGGCTGCTCAACGCTTATCTCGGCGGTAAAGTGCCGACGTTCGATTTCGCCGGCGGCACGGTTGTCCACATAACGTCGGGCGTTTCGGCGCTGGTATGCGCGCTCTATCTGGGTAAGCGCACAGGCTACCCGAACGAAGCAATGAAGCCGCACAGCCTGACCTGCAGCGTGATCGGCGCGTGCCTGCTTTGGGTGGGTTGGTTCGGGTTCAACGCGGGCAGCGCGACCGCGGCCTCGGGACTCGCCACCAGCGCCTTCATCAACACGCATTTCGCGGCGGCCACCGCGGCCCTGGGCTGGATAGCGGCCGAGTGGCTGAGGATGGGCAAGCCAAGCATGCTGGGCGCAATTTCGGGCGCGGTAGCGGGTCTGGTCGCGATCACCCCGGCCTCCGGATTCGTGCAGCCGATGTCCGCGCTGCTGATCGGATTCCTGGCGGGCGTCTTCTGCTTCTTCATGGTGACGGCGGTCAAACACGCGTTCGGCTATGACGACACCCTTGATGCTTTCGGCGTCCATGGGGCGGGCGGAACTCTCGGCGCGCTGCTGACCGGCGTCTTCGCCACGAACCTGATCAACAGCACTCAGATCAACAGCAAGACTGTCCCGCTGGGTCTGGTGGACGGCCATCCCGGCCAGATCCTGAACCAGGCGATCGGCGTTCTGATCGCGATTTCCCTCGCGGCCGTGGGAACATTCGTTATCCTCAAAATTTGCGACGCGATCGTCGGCGTGCGCGTCGATCGCGAGGCCGAGGAGGCGGGTCTCGACCTGACGCAGCATGGTGAAGAAGGCTACTTCCTGGAAGCTTAGTGGCACGGGCTTCAGCCTGTGCTCCGAATGCTGACTCAAAAGTTAAAGAGGCGCGATGAAGAAAATCGAAGCAGTCGTCCAGCCGTTCAAGATGGAAGAAGTGAAGGAAGCGCTGAAGAATATCGGCATCGACGGGATGACAATCAGCGAAGTGCGCGGCCATGGCAGGCAGAAAGGCCATAAGGAGGTCTACCGCGGTCAGGAATACAACGTGGATCTGCTGCCGAAGGTCAAGTTCGAGATCGTGGTCCAGGACTCGCGGCTGGACGAGGTCATCGAGTGCGTGACCAACGCCGCGCGATCGGGCAAGATCGGCGACGGCAAGATCTTCGTTTACGACGTGGCCGAGGCCATTCGAATCCGCAACGGCGATCGCGGAGAGTCTGCAGTTTAGTACCTCTACATTCAGATTCTGACGATTTCCGGCAGGAAATCGGCCTCCTCAGCAGAATTTGTGGTTCGAGTCCACGCCGGGGAGCCATCCTTTATTTTCAATCAGTTGCGGGTTCCCATGTACGAGTTGCGTACGGATGGAAAATTAACATCGTCCTTTGGTTTGTTCACTTTCCCGAGAGCCTTGATTCCAGCCCAGCCGGAGCCTTGAATCGAATCAGATTTTCTTGGCGGGTGGTTCCCGCTGTGAAGCTGGCTGCTCCAGGTGACTCCGTGTCCAGAAAGTCAACCAAGGTGTCAGATCGAGGACTGCGAGGAAACCGTGGCGAGCCGGTGTCGGAGCGCCGGGAATGCCCACGAACCACACCCCTCTCCGGCGGCGGATGGGTGAGTAGGCCAGTTCGCCAGCGGAAGCAAGTCATTGGAGGAACTCTTCGCGAACCAATGTGTAGGTGGAGAATCTCAGCCGCGCCATACTGACTCAACGTTTCCGAAAATTTCGGAACATTTCACTCAGTTGCCTTCTTCCAATCAGCGGCTCGCTTCACGGCAAGCTCGATTCTCTTGGCCAGAGCAGCGCCCCCGGCGTTCGGCGCCAGCCTCACCAGCGTACGCATGGCGACGATCTCATCGTGGTATTCCTTCGCGCGCCGGTCGAATGTGCGGCGGTCTTTCGTACAGACCAGAGTCTGAGGCGAACCTACACGTTCAGTCACGTGTGTCATGTCGAGCCGGTGCCTGTCGATCATGTGGTGGAGGTGGCTGCGGCGCTCTTTCCTGAGGCGAAAACGATTAACCCGCAGGGCCGGATTGCGAGCAAAGGCTTGTAATTCCCGGCAATCCGGACAGGAACATGAGAGTTCTACATTCAGACACCAGTCCGACGGCGGCTCGGGGGGAATCTCGCTGCGCAGGAGGAGGAATTCCGCTGCGCGCGTCCACAGATGCCGAACGCTGCTATCAACCGCCGCCGTTTTTCGCCGGCGCTCCGCACAGATCCGTCCGATCGCGGGTACGACCAGGGTCACGGGACTAAATACCTCGGGGCGCGAGGCGATTTTCTCAGCGGCGGTGCCGCACAGAGTCCCACCATTGAAGGGCTGTAACGCCCGCAGCAGGTTTTCGAGGAATTGCGGGCCGAGCGGGTGCCGGTGCTCTTCGGGCTCCCAATCGAGGGCTTCTTGTGTTGAGTCGCGAGCCCCGATGCTATCGAGGCCGGCTACGGCGGCCTTCGCAACTTCCGAAAAACAGAGCGAAGGATTTTCGCTGAGCGCCAGCAGAAGCTCAGTACATTCATTCGGCCGGTCCGGCATTCGCGCAGACACTAAACTGGAAAGAATCGCGCCGGCCCGCGCGTCTCCAAACACGTTTATTGATGCAAGCAACGCCGCGTTTTCCGAGCCGGCATAGCTCGAAGTGACAGCCTCTCTGAGAAACCGATCGAGCAGGGCTGGCGCTTTCAGCTTTGTGAGCGCGGCAATCATCTCAATCCGTTCAGCCGAACCTGGCCATTCTCTTCCAATCGAGTAACTGTCCCACCGTTGTGTATTGCCGGGCCATGCTGCCAACATTCGTTCCGCGACCGCGATCGCATCTGGCTGCGCACTCTTGCCACCGGCTGCCAACTGCTTCAAGTAAGGCAAAGCGGCAACAACGCCGGCCTGAAGCAGCACGTCCGCCGTGCGGCTCCTGCGCCAGAGGACAATCGCCGCGCGATGATAGGACCGCTCGTAGGTTGCGCCCTCATTGCCCGAAGCTTCTGTCAGCCGCTTCTCGTCCGGATCCTCCCCGTCGAGCGCGCCTGCCGGGAGCAACTCCCTGGGGGCAAGAGGAATGCGGCCAAACTCAACGGCACGATCATCAGCGTCCCGCCACTCGTCCACGTACTGCCAGGTGTCATCGACTGTGGCGACAGCGAAGCTCGCGTCGTCATCTTCCTCTTCATCGTCCTGGTAGTTCCGGTAACGATTCCGGCGCGATCTGTAGAAGCAATCGTCGCCCGGCTCGGCTGCGCCGGACTCCCCGATATGGATGATCCCCAGATGGGCGGCGCACTGTGCGCGGGCCGCCGCGTGGACGAGGACGCGGGCCTTTGCCGCGTCGGCGCCCTTCAATGCCGAAAACGAAAGCCCTGCCGGACTGTACTGATGATCGAGAAGCCACGCGACTTTCGCCGGAGCATCCGGTGCTCCCAAAAATCGATCCAAGATCGCAGCAGCTTCCCTAATCTGTGATTCGTATGCCGGCGCCTTCAGGGTCCTATTCCTGCCCTTCGAGTATTTCTGAATGAGGTTGTAAACCAGGCAAATCCGATTGCCTTCCCGCAGAGGCAGAGCCTCGTGTTCGCAGTCGGCATAAAACGCAACGTAGGAAAGCTCGGAGGGATCGGCGGCGTTGGTGTCGACGGTAACCTCGCGGCCCGCATGACGAATCCGCAGTGCACCGCCGGAATACGTCGAAGGGAGCGTCACGACAAGGGTGCCGAACATCCCATGGGTTTTCTCGGTGTCCCGGTGCGCCAGAAAAAAACCGCCACGGTCGTACACAAGCAGCTTGTAGAGCTCGACAGAGACGCTTTCTTCGTCACATCCCAGACCTGCCCTCACTTTCGAAAGGATGTTCTCGAAATTCGCTGCCCAGGATTTTCCGCCGATCTTGACCTTGTCGGGAGCGATCTGCCAAACATTGCGCACGGACGTATCGATGATCGTTTCCTCGCCCCGGCCATAAGGCGCCCGTTCCGCCCGCCGGACAATCGATGCGATCTGCGCGTCGGGCACGGGAAACGACAGCGTTCCGGCACTCTCGACCTCCACCCTCGGCAAGGCGATCTCGATAGCGCCGCAGACGAAAAAGTCACCCGGGTGTTTCACATCCGACAGGACAGCCTCAAGCGGCTTCAATTCCTGGTTGTATTCGATCTCAATGTACTGGGCCATACACGCCAAACTGTGATTATGAGACGAAGCGATTGCTAATGCCAAACCGAATCGGCCGGGAGCACGGGGAGTACAGGATCAGGATGGAAACGATTCTCCGCGACCGAAGTTGGCACGATTCAATACGCAGATTCATCGTGACTTCACGATTCCGGAATGTTTACAATGCGGTTCTTCCATTCTTCGACATCCGATCCCGCCCAGATGAGCACGAGTGCATCAATGACCTCACCAATGGGCGCGTGCTGGCTCACCAGGAACACCCCTGGGCAGGAGCGCCCGCTCAGCAGAAAGTCGGCGAAATGCCACGGCATGGTCTGGCGATCATGTGTGACCAGGATTCGATCTTGTTCCGCGGCAAGCCCAAGAACATCCGGATCAGGAACTCCCTCGAGCTTTGCTTCATTGGCTGACAGGAAGTCCATTGCAGGCTCCTGACGCCGGCAACCCTTGACGATGGCGTGATTGAAATCGGCGTCCGCATTCTTCAGGTTTGTCGCGACGTGATCTGTCGCCGCATGCGCTCAAATTTTTGCTTAATATCAGGAGGGTTGGGGTGACCCGCGGTATAGGCATCTTCCGCGCGCCGGCGCGCTGCCATCACCTGTTCAACCTCTTCCTTGTGGCTCTCGTAGAAATCGATCGCGCCGCTGACCTGTTCCAGCGTCAGCGTCGGGTAATGCGATCGAATCGTCTCGGGATCTTCACCGTTGCAGTATTCCCGAATGATGCGGTCGATGGGCACACGGCTTCCGATGACATAGAATCCGGTCTCCCGGCGCTCAACGTGGTCGCGTGCCATCAATGCGTCCTTCTTCAAGTCTATCGGAATGGTCGCGCCGGTGGCGGCTTTCCTGGCGGTAAAGTAGCCACCCATTCTTTCGGGCTATAGCCGCAAGAGACCCCGTGGCAGTACCTCCATAATGGTTCAAATTTGTTGAACTATCAGGTAAGCGCGAGCGCCGGGGCATCAAACCGGTCTGCCACCATCACCTTGTTCCGAATCGACTGCGAGAGGACTCCGTGTACGAGTCACGTACGAGTGCCGGTTTTTCTGGTCCTACAAGGCATTCTAGGCCTTTTTTAAATCTGCAAGTTACAGATTCTGTGTATGTTAGCCTTATCGTGGTTCGAGCCCACGCCGGGGAGCCACCCTTTGTTTTCAGGTAGTTGCAAAATTCGGTGTACGGGTCGTGTACCGATGCCGCTTTGACATCCCCTTTTGTTTATTCAGTTTCCAGACAGCCTTGATTCTAGATTATCGTTCTCTAATTAACTGGTCAAACTGATCTCGTCCATCTTGTACTTCCAGCGGAAGACCACGGGAGTCGCATTGACTTCCTGGAAGTACAGATGGATGCGGTCAATGAGTTCCTGTTTGGTGGCGACTCGGATCTCGCGCAGCATGGTTCGCGTCATTTTGCTGAACAGATTCTCCACCAGATTCAGCCAGGAGCCGTGCCTGGGAATGAAGACGAAGTGAAATCGCTGTGGCCGTGTCGCCAGGTATCGTTGGGTCTCCTTCGAGATGTGGGCCGAATGGTTGTCCAGAATCAGGCGCAGAGTCTGCGCGGCTGGATAGGCAGCGTCAAGCTTCGTCAGGAATTCGATAAAGTCGCTGCTCTTGTGCGTGTTGTTCACAATCTCCGTGACCCTGCCAGTGTGCAGATCGAGACCCGCCAACAGAGACACCGTGCCCAGCCGCTTGTATTCGTAATCCCGGAGATGGCTGGCGTACGTTCCGGGCGCTGGCGGCCGGTCCGGAGTCGTCACACCCAGAGCCTGGATTCCCGGCTTCTCATCATAGGAAACCGTCACGGTCGCCGGTTCACCAATGGCGCCCGTGACCAGTCCCTGGTTGACGATCTCCACTTCTTTGTAGACGTGCAGAACTGCCGCCATTTTCTGATCGAATTCCGGGTCCCGTCGCTCCACATAGTAGCGGACCTTATGCGGCCTGAATTCACCCTGGCTCAGAATCTTGTGCAGTTTGGATCGGCTCAGGCGTGACAGTTCCCCATGCCCGACCGCCGACGCCTCCCGTCGAACGTGCGCTGTGAGCAACTGGTACGTCCACAGTTCCTG
>JASHSD010001052.1 GCA_030036985.1 Bryobacteraceae bacterium | reverse complement strand
CGATCTCGCGCGTGTGGCCTGCCAAGCCGTAGGCTGCGCGCGTCGCCTCGATGTGCGCCTGAATGTATGGCCTTTCCAGCGAAATCTCGTTGGGCCTCACGTAGAGCGCGCCCGCGACGCCCGGCACGATCCACAACAGAATCAGGCTGCCGCCAACGACTGCCGCCGTGGCGATCCAACGGCGCGCGATCACCAGGACCGCGCCCACAATCAACGCCGCCATCACCACCCAGTAGAGCGGCAACGCAAAATGGGCGTCCGTATAATCGATCCCGACCATGAAACGATGCTGGTTCCAGACCATTTCGAATCGCGCGAGGTAATAGCGCGCCGCGAGAGCCACCAGAAAAAACGCCAAAGCCCCGCGCAGGAAGCGCGACTCCAGTCCGCCGCTCAGACGCAGGAGTGAAAGATCGATGGGTCCGCGCACGACTTCGGGGAGAGTGAAACGCAGCTGCCAGCCGCGCGCCGTCAGCCAGTAAACCAGAATACTGACGATCACAACCGCAAATACGAACCCGCGCAGATCGGTCCAGAACGGCAGATCGAACAAGTAGAACGTGGCGGGCTTGCCGAAAATCGGATCTTGAAAGCCTCCCGCGGTTTTCAACGCGCGGCTGCCGGCAAAGCGCAGCACGGTCCAGTTATCGATCGCGGCATCGGCTATGAGGAAGGATAAAACCAGCAATCCCAGGTTGGCGATTCGCGAATACAGCGGATAATCGCTGACGCGTCCGCCGGCAAAGCGCCCGCCGCCCGCATGGGCGATCAGCAGCACGATCCACGTAATGATTGTTGCCGCGGCGATGGGCAGCGTCGAATACGCGTAAAGCGACAGCCATGTCTCGACCTGACCCAGTTCCTTCCACCACGAATAATCGATCAGGATCGACGCGCCCCAGTTAATGCCGACGAGCAGCACCACCGCCAGAACGATCAGACTGATCAGGCCCATATGCAGGCCCGTGCTGCGTCGCCCGGTGATTACTCTCGGTTCCATACGATTTCGCCCCCGACTATGGTCGCGAGCGGCGCGCCGCGGAATCGTCTGCCGTGAAACGGCGAATTGCGGCTCTTCGAGTACGACTGTTGAACATCATATGCCCACTCGGTGCGCAAGTCGAAGATAGTGATGTCGGCGGGAGCACCCACTGCCAGCGTACCGCGATTCAGATTGAGGATGTTCGCGGGACCCGTGGTGAACAACTGAACCAGGCGCATGAGCGGGATCCGGTCTTTGTGCACCAGCTCGGAAAGCGCGAGGCCCAACGCGGTTTCGAGACCCGTAATTCCGAACGGACAGCGCTCGAATTCCTGCATTTTCTCGCTGCCCGCGTGCGGCGCGTGATCGGTCGCAATCGCGTCGACCACGCCGTCGACAATGCCTTGAATCACGGCTTCGGCATCGTGCTGACAGCGCAGCGGCGGCTTCATTTTGAAGTTGCTGTCGTAGGTTTCCAGTTCATGATCGGTGAGCGCGAAGTGATGCGGCGTGACTTCGCAACTGACTCTCACGCCGTGGACTTTGGCGAACGCGACCATCGCCATGGATCGCGTGGTGGAAAGATGCGCCACGTGAAAACGCGCACCCGTGAGTTCCGCCAGCAGCAGATCGCGCGCCACCATTACGTCTTCCGAAGCCGCCGGAATCCCGCGCAGCCCCAGCCGCACCGATTCGGCGCCTTCGTGCATATCGCCGCCCGCGCTCAGGTCGAGGTCCTCGCAATGATCGATCACCGGGATGTTCAGCACACGCGCCAGTTCCATGGCGCGCCGCATGACGCGGGCGTTCATCACGGGCCGGCCATCGTCGGAAATCGCCACGATTCCCGCCTCGCGCATGGAGCCGATGGACGCGAGTTCGGCGCCGAGGCTGCCCTTGGTGATTGCGCCGATCGGCAGCACGTTCACGCAGGCCACTTCCCGCGCGCGCTGCACAATGTAGCTGGTGACGGTGGCGCTGTCGTTAACCGGAGACGTGTTCGGCATGCAGCAGATTGTGGTGAATCCGCCGGCCGCGGCCGCGCGCGCGCCCGTTTCGATAGTCTCGGCGTGTTCGATGCCCGGTTCGCGCAGATGCACGTGCATATCGATGAAGCCCGGCGCGACGATGGCGCCGGTGGCGTCGAAACGGACGGCTTCATTGTCGACGAGACCAGTGCCAACGGCTTCGATGACGCCGTCGCGAACCAGCACATCCGCCTGGCCATCGCCGCCCGATGCCGGATCGATCACGCGTCCGCCGGTAATCAGTAGAGAGCCGGTCATGACGGGTTCAATATCCTTTCGAGCACCGCCATCCTCACCGCTATCCCGTTCTCAACCTGATTCAGAATGACCGAGCGCTGGCTGTCGGCGACTTCCGAGCTCAGTTCGCGCCCGCGATTGATCGGGCCCGGATGCATCACCAGCACATCCGGCTTCGCGGACGCCAGGTGCTCCAGGCGCAATCCATAGAACCGGAAATACTCGCCCGCCGACATCGGCGCTTCATGCTGCCGCTCGAGTTGCACGCGCAGCATCATGATGACGTCCGCGTCGCGAATTGCCTCGGTCATTTCGTAAGCCAGGCGAACCCCGGGCGCCAACTGTTCGAATTCGTGCGGCAGCAGTGAAGGTGGTCCGCAAAGCACGATCTCCGCGCCGAACTTCGAAAGCAGATGCACGTTGGAGCGCGCCACGCGGCTGTGGGCGATATCGCCGATGATCGCGACGCGCAGTCCTTCGAGCGTCGGCCGTTGATCCAGAATCGTGCGCGCGTCGAGCAGCGCCTGCGTGGGGTGTTCGTGCGTGCCGTCGCCCGCGTTCACGATGGGAATGCGCAGATGCCGCGCGAGAAAGCGCGGAGCGCCGGACGATTCATGCCGCATCACGATCGCATTCGGCCGCATCGCCACCAGCGTGTTCAGCGTATCCACGAGCGACTCGCCTTTGGAAACGCTCGACCCCTGCGCGGCGATGGAAACGGTCTCGGCCCCGAGGCGCTTCGCCGCAATCTCGAAGCTCACGCGGGTGCGCGTGGATGCCTCGAAAAACAAATTGACGATCATCTTCCCGCGCAGGGCGTCGAGACGCCGGAAAGTTTCGCCCTGAGCCGGTTGAAAGAAATGCGCGCGTGCGAGAATCGCTTCGATTTCGCTACGATCCAGACTTTCGATATCGAGCAGCCCGGAGGACACTAAAACCACTCCCTCACGGTCGTGGCTCGGAAAATACACCTCGCCGAGCCGCGGTGATCCGAGCCGCGACCGTAAGGGAGCGATCTGTTCCGGCGTGACCGATACTTACTGAGCATTTGCCCGATCAGGCGGCCTCGGTATCCGACCGCTCTACCAGCAGCACTTTCTCCATATGATCGATTTCTTCGAACTTTACCTCGATGATCTCATCGTCCGTGGTCTGTATGGTGCGGCCGACATAACGCGCCTCGATCGGCAACTCCCGGTGCCCGCGATCGATCAGCACCAATAACTGCACGCGCGCCGGACGTCCATGCTCGAACAGCCCGTCCAGCGCGGCGCGAATCGTGCGGCCGGTATAGAGAACGTCGTCCATCAGCACGATATCTTTGCCCTGCACCGAAAACGGAATGTCGGTGCCGTTGAGAACGGGTCTCACGTCGATCGTGCTGAGGTCGTCGCGATAGAGGCTGATATCGAGAATCCCCACCGGGATTTCTCTGCTCTCCAGCGCCGCGATCTTGGCCGCGAGACGCTGCGCCATCGGAACGCCGCGGCGGCGGATGCCGATAAACGCCAGTTTGTCGAGGTCTTTGGTCTTTTCCAGAATTTCGTGGGCCAGCCGCACGAGCGTGCGATCGATCTCGGAAGCGCTCATCAGCTGCGATTTGACCTGCGTCAAAGCCATCGAAGGGATTGTAACGCAGGCGTGTTTATCAGCCCCGCTGACCCTGACGCGCGACGACGGATTTCTCCAGCCAACCAAGCAGACCGTCCGCCGCCAGCGCCAGCAGCGCGCTGGGCACCGCGCCGGCGAGGATCTGCAGTTTATCCACGGACGCGATGCCGCGGAAAATAAACACGCCCAGACCGCCCGCGCCGATGGCGGCAGCGATGGTCGCGGTGCCGACCGTCATCACCGTCGCGATCCGCAGGCCCGCAATGATGGTCGGCGCGGCCAGGGGCAGTTCCACCATCCGCAGAATCTGCCCGCGCGTCATCCCCATGGCCACCGCCGATTCGCGCACCAGCGGATCGACGCCCAGAATGCCGGTGACCGTGTTCCGCAGAATCGGCAGCAGCGCATAAAGCACCAGTGCGACAATCGCCGTGTGCTCGCCGATGCCGCCGATAAACGGAATCGGGATCAGGAATCCGAACAGCGCAAGGCTCGGGACGGTCTGGCCGATATTCGCGAATCCCAGCGCCCATC
>JASHSD010001051.1 GCA_030036985.1 Bryobacteraceae bacterium | reverse complement strand
AACCGGGCGTAGAAGTGATCGATCGGGGGCATCCGCGGCTCCGGGACAACGCCATCGTCAACAACGGCGCGGACCCGATCTGGATTCACGGGCGAGCCTATCAGCCTGCCGATTACGAAGAGAATTTCTTCGGCGGCTTGGCTGCGAAAAAGGCGATCCGGCTGATCGACGCCGAGGGCGAGACGGAAAGGGTGGGCCGCTGATGTACCGGACACGCGACTTCAGTCGCGTCTCTGGCGGGGGCTCGTTCCACATGGACGCGACTGAAGTCGCGTATCCGAGCGATATGTGGGGCAGGCCTTCGGGCCTGCGGCCGGGCTTCTGCCAGGCCCGAGACCGATCAAAACCGCTATCTAACCCTCGGATTAGCTTGATTCCAGGCCGCCCGGAAGGGCGGCCGGCAGCGCCGAAGCGCTGGCCCCACAATAAGGCTGGAAAAACTTTGGAGTTCGGAGCCTGAATGGATCCGAAGCTCTTTGGCCGTTACCAGATCGTCCGCAAGCTTGCCGGCGGCGGCATGGGGCGCGTCTACCTCGCCTACGATCCGGTGCTCAACCGGCAGGTGGGCTTGAAGCTCATCGATGCCGGCGGCGACCGCGACAGCATCGAAGTCGTGACCGCCGAGCGCCGCGGCGCAATTCTGCAGGACCAGCTGGCCAAGCGCGAACCGAGCGGACGCGTGGCCCAGATCTTCGATGTCGGCGATCGCGACGGCTACTTCTACATCGCCATGGAATACATCGAGGGCGAAGATCTCTCCGAACTCGTAGCGAAAGGGCCGATCGAGCCGCAGCGGGCCGTCGATATCGCGCTGGATATTCTCGACGTGCTGGTCAAGGCGCATACGTTCCAGACCGTGATCGAAGAGCGCACGCATCGCGGCATCATCCACGGCGATATCAAGCCGCGCAATATCCGCATCACCCCGGCGGGGCAGGTCAAGGTACTCGATTTCGGCATCGCCAAAGCGGTCTCGATGACCCGCAGCCTCACGTTCAATCAGTTCGGCAGCATTCCTTACTCGTCGCCCGAGCGGCTGCAGACGGGCGATATGGATGCGCGCTCCGATGTATGGTCCGTGGCGATCGTGCTCTTCGAAATGCTGACGGGCAAGCCTTATTTCGAAGCGGAAGTCTCCTCGAAGCTGGAATGGATGATCCGCAACTACAACGCGCTGCAGCCTTCGCTCGCGACGCTGCCGCCGGGTCTGCGCGAGATCCTCTCCCGCGCGCTGGATCCGGATCTGAACCGCCGCTTCGCCAGCGCGGCCACTTTTCGCGCGGCGCTGCACGATTGGCGCGCGTACGGAAAAGCCGCGTCTGTCGAGGCCGCGGATCCCGACGCCACGCGCCGCACCGTATACCCCAACCCCGACGAGAGCACGCGGCGGGCATCGGCGATCCCGCCGGCGCCGGCGCCCGCGCGCCTGCCGCTGCGTTTTCCAGTGCCCCGAGGAGTGAAGCGCGCGCT
Source organism: Bryobacteraceae bacterium (assembly GCA_030036985.1). Taxonomy (GTDB): domain Bacteria; phylum Acidobacteriota; class Terriglobia; order Bryobacterales; family Bryobacteraceae; genus BOG-234. Next base: position 4,661 of record JASHSD010001051.1, on the reverse strand, counting down.
GGTCGCAACCATCGTCGCGCTGTTTCTGCTGGCGGTTTTCTCGGTGGTTTATCAGGTCCGCATGTTCAACAACGCGGATGCGCTGGCCGAGCAGATCGATTCCGGCCGGCTCGATGTCGCAAGCGCGCTGTCGGCTTATGACGCCATGGCGAAACACAGCCTCTTCACATGGCCGCTGTTCCCCGCGCGGCGCAGTCTGCGCAATCGATTCGTGGCCGAAGCCGACCGCGTGATCGCCGATTATCGCGAAGCCAGCGAAAGCACGCCCGTTTATCAGCGTGACTGGCGGCGCGCGGAGGACGCTCTTGGGGCTGCGATGAATCTGGCGCCGGAAGATAAATCGATTCGCGGAAAGTATCGTCTGATCGACGGCTTCCTCACATGGAGAACGAATCTGAAGCAGGGACGGTCCGATTTTGAAGAAGCGCGGGATCTGATGCCGCACTCTCCCGACCCGCATCTCGGGCTGGCGCTGATTCAGATGAGCCAGGGCAATCTCGACGAAGCGCAGAACGAACTGAATCAGGCGCAGCATAACGGCTTTCGTCCCGGCCGGCGCGAGCAGAGGGATTTGGCCGACGGTTATCGAATCCGCGGAGAACGCTGGCTCAGCGCCGCCAATCGCACGCACGATATCGCGCAGATGCAGGATGCGCTCAAGCACGCCGATGCGGACCTGGCCCACGCGCAGGATCTGTATAACTCCGTCGCGCCGTTCCTCAATGGGGTCCAGATGGCCGAGAGGGTCTCGCTGGAGCGCGACAGGGCGGCGAAGACTCTCGCGGAAGCGCGGCAGGCGACGGCGGACCCTCCCGGCGGAAATAACGATGGCGCGCCGAAGCCCTGAGAGCATGTCTTCGCATCATTTCCCATGGCCGTAACCCGCAGCACCGTTGCCTCCCGCGTCGCCGAAGCGCAGCGCGCAGCGCCCATGCGCCGGACTGCGTGGCGTAGCGCCGAACTGGTCTGGCTGCTCGTCGCCGGCATGATCGTCTGCGGCGCGTGGTCGCTGGTCTACAACGCGAAGCTTCGCCGCGCCGGCACGTCCGCGCTGGCCGTGAACCTGACTGATGTCGATCGCGCCGAAAAGCTCTACCCCGTCCTCGCGGTTCTGCAAAGCGCGGCGGATCGCGATTTCGCGGCTCAACGAATCTTCGATCTCCTGGCCGACGACCAAGGGTCGTTGCCGAACACCGGCGCCATCGCGCGCATCCGCATTCCGCGCGCGGAACTCGCCGCGAACGCCAAACTGGATGAACTGCGGAAGCGCGCTGAAGACTCTCACAGCAGCGCGATGCCCTTGTTCACTCCCGCCGAATTCGCGCAGATCAAGCCGCAGATCTCGGTGCGCGGCATCGCCGTATTTCATCGCGATTTCTTCATCTGGGCGGGCGCGATTCTCGCGGCGTTCCTGCTGACGCACATCGTCTGGAGCATGCGCGGCTTCAATGGCCCATGGGCATATCTGCCGCTGCTGCTGATCCTCACCGGGATCGGCTATGCGCTGATGATCGCGTTGCGCGATCCGCTGCGCGACACCCTGATTTTCGTGCCGTTCGCGCAGGGCGTGGCGGCGGGCTGCATCGTGATGCTGATCGCGAGCCTCGTCGATTGGGAAGGCGCGATGTCGGGCTACAGTTTCGTGCCGCTGCTGGGCGCGGTTGTGCTCTCGGTCGCACTCATCTTTCTTGGACGCGGTCCGACCGGCAGCGATGCTCGCGTCAACCTGGGACCGTTCCAGCCGGTCGAAGTCATCAAGATCCTGCTCGTGTTCTTCCTCGCCGGCTACTTCGCCAAACGCTGGCCGCTGCTGCGCGAATTGCGCGAGAAGCGTTCGCTGCTTGCGCGGATGTTTCCCGGCATCGAAGTGCCGCCTCTGCGATACGCGGCGCCGGTGCTGATCGGCGTCGGCGTCGCGGTGCTGTTCTTTTATCTGCAGAAGGACCTCGGCCCGGCGCTCGTCTTCGCCTGCGTCTTCCTCACGCTCTACGCCATCGCGCGCAATCGCGTGCCGTTGGCGCTCACGGGTCTGGCGGCGCTGCTGGGCGGTTTCCTCACCGGCTATTTCCTGGGCGTGCCGAAGACGGTGCACGATCGCGTGGCCATGTGGCTTTCGCCGTGGAACAACACGGTGCACGGCGGCGACCAGGTGGCGCATTCGCTCTGGGCGATGGCGTCCGGCGGCGCGCTGGGAACGGGGCCGGGGCTCGGCGAATCCGACGTGATCCCCGCCGGCTACACCGATCTGATTGTTTCCGCGCTGGGCGAAGACTGGGGCTTTCTCGGCATCCTCGCCGTCTATCTGATTTTCGGCCTGATGATCTGGCTCGGCCTGCGCATCGCGCGCCGCGCCCGCACCGATTACGGCTTTTTTCTCGCGATGGGCCTGACGTTGCTGATCGCGGCGGAGCTTCTGCTGATCTCCTGCGGGATTCTGGATTTGTTCCCGCTCTCCGGCGTGGCGACGCCGTTCCTGAGTTATGGCCGCACGGCCATGCTCGCCAACTTCGCTATCGTCGGCATTCTGCTGGCGGTCGGACGGTCGAAAACCGCCCGCCCGAGCCCGTTGACGCCAGGCGTGCGCTGGGTCGGGATCGTGGTGATGCTGCTGATCGCGGCCGTGGTCGGCAAGGCGGCATACGTGCAGTTGGGCCATGCGGATGAGATCGCGGGGGAAGGAACGCTGGTTCTCCAGGCGGACGGCGGACGCCGCTACGTCTATAATCCGCGCCTGATCGACGCGGCGCGCGCGCTGCAGCGCGGAACCATCTATGACCGCGCCGGCCTGCCGCTCGCGACCAGCAGCTGGGCGGAACTCGAACAGCATCGCGCCGACTACAAGGCGCTCGGAATCGATATCGATCAGGCCTGCAACCGCGCCGATCCGCGCTGCTATCCGCTTGGGCCGCTGACTTTCCATCTGCTCGGCGACATTCGCACGCGCGCCAACTGGAGCGCGCCAAACAGTTCGCTGGTGGAGCGCGATTCGGCCATCCGGCTGCAGGGCTACGACGACCGGGCCCGCGTGGTGAGCGTCCAGAACGTCGACGGAAAGCCTTTCAACACGATTCGCTACGATTACCGCGAGCTTCTGCCGCTGCTGCGGCACCGCTGGGAGCCGGACAATCTCGCGGTCAAGCGCATTCGCGACCGGGAACGCAATGTGCATCTTTCGATTTCAGCCGCGCTGCAGGTGAAGGCCGGCGAGATCCTCAAGACGCGTCTCGCCGAGCAGCATCTGGAGCGCGGCTCGATAGTGGTGATGGACCCGGCCACCGGCGATCTGCTGGCTTCGGTCAACATCCCTTCGCCCGATCTGCTGCAGGAGAAACTGGCGCTGGGTGAAGCCTCCGGCCCGCTGTTAGACCGGGCGCGCTACGGATTGTTTCCGCCGGGATCGACATTCAAGGTTGTGACGGCCATTGCCGCGCTGCGCCTGAATCCGGCTTTGGCCAACCAGCAATACCAGTGCATCCGCCTGCCCGATGGCCGCAACGGCGCTTATGTCGGCAATTCGAAGCGCCCGATTCGCGACGACGAAGAAGATAAATTCCCACACGGTACCTTGAACATGCATCGCGCGATTATCGTGTCCTGCAACGCTTATTTCGCGCAGCTCGGGACCTACAAAGTGGGAGCGCAGCAGTTGCTGGATACGGCGAAGCTGATCGGGGTCTCGGTGGCGAATCCGCCGACCGTGAAGAACCTCGCGCCGCAGATGCCGCAGGCTTCGTACGGTCAGGGACAAGTGGTGGTGTCGCCGTTCCAGATGGTACGCGTGGCCGCGGCGATCGCGGCTTCGGGCAATCTGCCCATGGGCCGCTGGATCACCGACGAGAGCAATACGCGCACGCAGCCGCCGCAGCCGCTCTTGCCGCCTAACCTTGCCTCGATGCTGGCTCTCGATATGCGCGGCGTTGTCACCAACGGCACCGGAAACGTGCTGGCGAAGATTCAGCCGGAGATCGCCGGCAAAACGGGAACGGCGGAACTCGCGACCGCGCCTTCGCACGCGTGGTTTATCGGATTCGCACCGTACGACGACGCCTCGAAACGAATCGCCTTCGCCATCCTGGCTGAGAATGGACATTACGGCGGCAAGGCGGCCGCGCCCATGGCGGGCGATCTGGTGGTTGCCGCGAAGCAGTTACATTTGATCCCATGAACCTTCTGCGGCGCATTGAAAAATCGCTGGACCATCGGCTCCGGTCCATCTTCTCCGGCGGACAGGACGAACCCGGCGCGCGCGAGGCCATCGAGCTTTATCGCGACGCGCTGGACCAGATCGCCGCTCGCGCGACCCTGGGCAAACGCGGCGACCGTGTGTTTCCGTTCAACCTCGTCACCATCGAACTCGATGCCGGCGATCCCGAGCGCAAGGCCGTTCTGGAAACGTTGTTCGACCCGAACCAGCTTGGCGACGATGTCCGCGCGACTCTCGAAGAGGAACACATTACGCCGCCCGCGGACCTGACGGTCGCGGTGCGTTATCCGGAAAACGCGTTGGTCGAGATGCGGATCGTTTGCGAGCGAGCGGAGAAACCCGCGCCGCCGCCGGCCGCTCCGGTGACGACGGCGCCGGCCGCGATCGCGATCGTCCCCGCGCGTCTCGTCACCATCACCGGCGTTTCGACTGTGCCGGATTTTATTCTCGATCGCGC